>JAQYVK010000456.1 GCA_030145585.1 Desulfatiglandales bacterium
CGGCCCAAATTCCTATGGGCCACCCCCCGGTTGTTGTATGCCTCAGCATCATTGGAATCCAGACGAATAGCCTGATTATAATCCGTTATAGCCAAAAAGTTCTGACCCAACTTGAGGTACACATTCCCACGGTTGATGTAAGCGAAGACAATAGCAGAATCAAGACGGAGAGCTTGGGTGTAATCCTCTATGGCCTGTTGATACTCACCTAAATTTTTATAGGCCACCCCCCGGTTGTTATAGGCCACGGCAAAATCAGGGGCTAAACGGATAGCCTGGTCATACTCCTTAATAGCACGTTGATACTCACCCAATTTTTTGTATGCGACGCCCCGGTTGTTATAGGCTTTTTCATAGTCGGGATTAAGCAGGATCGCATGATCATAATCCTCGATGGCACGCTGATACTCACCCAGTTTTTTATAGGCGACCCCTCGGTTTCTGTATGCTATGGCATTTTTGGGGTCTAGATCAACGGCTTTATCCAAATCGTCGATAGCCCGTTGAAATTGTCCCAGGTTTTTGTAGGCAATGCCACGGTTGATATAAACCTCAGCATCATTAGGGTCAAGACGAACGGCTCCGTCAAAGTTTTCAATAGCCTGTCGATATCGACCTAAGTTCTTATATGCAATTCCCCGGTTATTGTAGGCATAGGCATGATCAGGGTCAAGTCGGATGGCTTGATCATAATCTGAAATGGCTGAATAGGACCGGCCCAACTTGCTGTATGCATTCCCCCGGTTTATGTAAGAGAAGGCCATTTTCGGATCAAGTTGGATGGCTTGGTTATAATCCTTGATGGCCCGTTGATATTCGCCTAAATTCTTGTATGCAACCCCTCGGTTGCCATAGGCCGCGGCAAAATCAGGATCAAAACGGATGGCTTGGTCATATTCCTCAATAGCACGCCGGTATTGGGCTAATTTCTTGTAGGCAACGCCCCGGTTGTTATAGGCCTTGGCATAACCAGAATCAAGCTGGATGGCTTGGTCATAATTTTCTATGGCCCGTTGATATTCACCCAACTTTTTATAGGCAACCCCACGGTTTCTATGGGCGCGGGCATCATTGGGATCGAGACGGATAGCCTCGTTCAAATCCTCGATGGCGCGCCTATGCTGCCCCAGGTTTTTGTAGGCAATTCCCCGGTTAATGTATGCCTCTGTATTATTAGGGTCAAGACGGATGGCTTGGTCAGACTCCTTAATAATCAGTTGGTTTCGGTCCAAGTTTTTGGAGGCCTTTTCTCGGTCGTCGGAGGCCAAGTTTTTTTGTGGCTGTTTTAGTGTATTTGTTGAGGGCGTGGATCTGTTTGTCTCAGCAAAAGAGGTCTTGGTCACCGGCAGGAATACCGATAAAAGGATGAGGATGCTTATGAACGCCTGCATATGATGCACCTCCTTTCGGAATTTTTTTACCTACTCTGAGCCGGGCAAGATAGCATCGGTGGTATTCGTTGGTTTCTGAGGTCCGTTCGTTAGGCCGCTTCGTAGTTTCCTTTGTTTCCAAATCTCATAGATTGCGGGTAAAATGACAAGCGTTAATACGGTAGAGGTCACAAGGCCGCCCACCATAGGGGCCGCAATCCGTTTCATGACCTGTGATCCTGTTTCTGTTCCGAGCATTACGGGAAGAAGGCCGATCAGCGTCGTGGAGACGGTCATAAGAATCGGCCGAACCCTTTCAACAGCTCCCTCGATGATCGCCGCTTGGAGTTCGCCTCTGGAGTTCAATAATCCCTCTTGACTATGCCTCCTGAAGGCCTCATCTAAATATACGAGCATAACGACACCCGTTTCAGCAGCAAGTCCGGCCAGGGATATAAAACCTACCACAACCGCTACCGATAAATTATAGTTCAACAGGAAGAGGAGCCATATACCACCAATGAGTGCAAAGGGTAGGCTTGCCATGACAATGGTTGCCTCGACAACGCTATGAAAATGGAGGTACAGGAGGAGAAAAATCATCACAAGAGTCACCGGCACAATGATGGTGAGCGTTTTGCGGGCCTTTTCCATATACTCATATTGGCCCGACCACACAATGGAGTAACCGATCGGAAGATCGACCTCGCGGCTCACGACTTCCTTTGCCCTTTTTACGTAAGTGCCCACATCCAAGCCCTTCAGATCCACATAGATCCACGCCGTCTGACGGGCATTCTCACTCTTGATACTTGGAGGCCCTTTGCGAATGGAAATATCAGTCAGTTGGACAAGGGGCACCTGTGCCCCCGTGGGTGCAGGTATGAGAACACGTTTGAGACGATCGATGTCATCCCTCAATTCCCTGCTGTAACGGAGATTGACCGGATAACGCTCCAATCCTTCAACCACATAGGTTACGTTCATCCCACCTATGGCAGTCGTAATGACATCCTGGACATCTGCCACAGTCAGTCCATATCGGGCGATTTGATCCCGCTTGATCATGAAGTCAAGATAATTTCCCCCGGTGACTCGCTCGGAATAAGCAGAAAGTGTGCCCGGAATATCCCGGACGACAGCCTCAATACGGGAACCTAACTCGGAAAGGACATTCAGGTCTTCTCCCATGAGCTTGATGCCGACCGGGGTTTTAATTCCGGTTGAGAGCATGTCCGTACGGGTCTTAATAGGCATGGTCCAGGCGTTAGTGAGCCCCGGGAAACGGATAGCTTGATCAAGATCCTCTATAAGTTCTTCCATATTGATGTAGCGCTCTTCGGGCCAGATTGTGGCTAAAGGTTGCTTGAGCCAGCCGGGCCAGTTCCTAAAAAAACGCGCGATTTTCCTCTTTCTCCATTCATGGAGTATTTCTCCCTTTTTTACTTCAGGCCAGATCCATGTCAGGGGTTTTTTGAGCCAATCCGGCCAACCTGAGAAAAACCGTTCTACCCGTAACTCCCTATACTCCACATAGGGGCGGAGCATAATCGTCGTCTCGATCATCGAAAGGGGCGCCGGATCGGTGGCCGTTTCAGCCCGACCGATTTTTCCAAGGGTATGATGCACTTCCGGAAATTTTTTGATGATCTTATCCGTCTGTTGAAGGAGTTCCTTGGCCTTGGTGATTGAGATGCCTGGAAGTGTAGTCGGCATGTACAGCAGATCTCCCTCGTGCAAAGGAGGCATAAATTCGCTGCCCAATCGCAAAGCGGGATAAAGGGAGCCGACCAAAACCCCTAATGCCAAAAGCAATGTAAGCTTTCGCCACCTGAGTACGACATGAATAATCGGCCTGTATATGCTGATGAAAAAACGACCCAAGGGATTCCGGGCTTCTCCCAAGATCCTCTGGGGCATGAGGCATACGATCGCAAAGGCTGAAAGACCCAGTGCCGCGACAAGGCCCCAGTCCGGTATTTTAATGCCCACAAGGCCTAAGGCTATAACCAGAAGGGGTGGACCCGCGACTGAAGCGATCCAGATACCCATTCTCCTTTTTTTACTGGTATTGGGATCAAAGGCCTTTTCCCTGATAAAAAAGGTCATGAGGACAGGGATAATAGTAATAGCCAGGACCGATGATGACGCCATTGCAAATGTTTTTGTAAAGGCAAGGGGCCTGAACAACCGACCGGACTGCTCCTGAAGACTGAACACCGGCAGAAACGATACGGTGATGATCAGAAGGCTGTAAAAGAGCGCCGGACCGACCTCTTTTGCAGCATCTATGATGATTATCGTATGGCTTTTCAGTCCACGATCCCTTTCAAGGTGTTTGTGGGCATTCTCAACAAGCACCACAGATGCATCCACCATCACGCCGATAGCGATTGCGAGGCCCCCCAAGCTCATGATATTTGCATTAATGCCCAGGGGGTACATGATGAGAAAAGACATTAAAATTCCCACCGGCAGGGTGAAGATGGCCACAAATGCCGAGCGAAAATGGAGCAGGAATAACACACATATCAGGGCCACGATGCTGATTTCCGCAATGAGCGTCTTTTTCAATGTGTGAACTGCATTTTCGATGAGACCTGAACGATCGTAACCCGCGACGACCGTCACCCCTTCCGGTAGTCCTCTTTCAAGCTCCTTCAGTTTTTTCTTGACGTTTCGGATGACCTCCAGGGCGTTTTCGCCGTATCGCATCACGACGATACCGCCAGCCACTTCACCTTCACCATTCCATTCCAGGATGCCGCGACGGAGTTCCGGGCCGATTTGTATATTTGCAACATTCTTGAGCAGAATCGGTGTTCCCATACGGTCCACGGCTACAACAACTTTCTCCAAATCTTCAAGGGAGCGAATATATCCGAGGCCACGGACCATATACTCGGTCTCACCCATCTCAATGAGCTTTCCACCCACATCGTTGTTGGAGCGTTGGATGGCCTGCTTCACCTTTTGAATGGAGAGGTTGTAGGCGAGCAGTCTATTAGGATCTACCTCTACCTGGTACTGTTTTACGAAACCGCCGATGCTTGCCACCTCTGAAACGCCTGGGACGGAAGTAAGCTCATACCTGAGATACCAATCCTGAAGGCTTCTGAGTTGTTGAAGATCATGTTTCCCTGTGGTGTCTTTAAGAACATATTCATACACCCATCCGACGCCGGTGGCATCCGGCCCCAGGCTTGGCGTCACGCCCGTAGGGAGTCTTCCGGAAACGAAGTTCAGGTACTCGAGAACTCGAGAACGAGCCCAATAAAGATCTGTGCCATCTTCAAAGATGATATAGACAAATGAGAAACCGAAAAATGAATACCCCCGAACCACTTTGGCATAGGGAACGCTCAACATTGCGGTAGTCAGGGGATAGGTGACCTGTTCTTCCACCACCTGGGGCGCCTGACCGGGATATTCGGTATATAGGATCACTTGGACGTCCGACAGGTCCGGTATGGCATCAAGCGGGATTTTGACCATCGCCATCGCACCGCCGAGGATTACGAAAACCGTAACCAGTATCACGATGAACTTGTTATTAATTGACCATTCAATAATTTTTTCGATCATAGTCCCAGCCTTTTGGTTCCATCACAGGTCCTCTTCCACATCCTTCAAAAGGTCTTCCTCCTTATCCTCGATTTCCCTGGCCTCTCTAAGTTTAACCCTCTTGGCCTCCAACATCTTCTGGATGGCCTCTTTGAGATTGGATTCGGAATCGAGAAGAAATTGGCCGGAGGTAACGACCACTTCGTTCGGAGCCAATCCGGACAATATATGAACCATTCCGCCATCAACAGAAACGCCTAGGGTCACATCCCGCGGTGTGTACTTGCCGCCTTCACGCATCACAAAGACCACATTTCGCTCCCCTGATCGGAGGACCGCCTCGGAAGGTATGACAAGGCCCTCAATTTCGGTGTTGGTCTTGATCCGAACAGATGCGTACATATCGGGCTTGAGTTCCATAATCGGATTTTCGAACTCGAGTCTTATGACCACATCTCGTGTCTTTGGCTGCATATAGGGATAGATGTAAGTGACTTTCCCGGAAAATACCTTACCGGGTAGATAGGAGAGGGTCATTTCGGCCTCTTGCCCTTTGGCGATCCAAGGAAGCTCAAACTCGTAAATATGGGCCTCGACCCAAACGCGAGAAAGGTCGGCGATCCGGAAAATCATGGTCCCCGCCTTTACAAAGACGCCTTCCTCAACGTTTTTTTGGATAACAAACCCGGTGACGGGAGATCGAATCATCAGGGTCTTTTTGACGATTCCGGTCTTTTCGATGGCTCGGATTTCACTTTCGGGAACGTCGAAGTACTGTAACCTCCGACGCGAGGAAGCCAAAAGATCTTTCCCGCGTTGAGCCAATTCGCGGCTCATGCTTCGAAGGGCAACCAGGTATTCTTCTTGGGCAGCGAGCAACTCAGGGGAGAAGATCTCAAACAGGGGTTGGCCCTTTTCTACAAATTTACCGGTGAAATCAATATAGAGCTTCTCGATCCATCCATTGAACTTGGGATTCACCTGGACGGTGCGGGTCTCGTCGACAGTAATGTGACCATACGTCCAAATGTTGTGGACGAGAGGGGCCTTGTTCACAAACGCGGTACGAAGCCCCATGTTCTGTTGTGTTACCGGATCGATAATAACATCCACACCGGACACCAGTTCATCTTCATAAACGGGAACCAGGTCCATTCCCATGGCACTTTTCCCGGGCTTGTCGTAGATCTCGGTGGGATCCATAGGCGCACGCCAGTAAGCGATCTTCCGCTCCATCTGATCTTTTCCTGAAGATGTATTGGTCTCATCCTCGTAGACCGGCACCAGGTCCATTCCCATGGCGCTTTTCCCGGGCTTGTCATAGATCTCCTCAGGATTCATGGGTGCACGCCAGTAGGCGATCTTCTTCTCTGTCGCCTTCGCAGAATGCCCCTTCTCTTTTGGTCCGAGATATCCTAAGAAATAGGCGGCACTCCCTGATATGATTATGGTGAGAACCGCCGTCAAGGCAGCGACACGATAGGGGGAGGTGGCTTTTTTGGAACTTTGTTTGACCGTCATTATCGAAACTCCTTGCGAGCTCCCAAGTCAGTCTTTGATTTTGGGCAGTAACGCAGCTGCTCTGTCGCTGAAAGACGTCCCTAAGATCCTTTCCAGTTCGGCCCGGGCGATGCCCAGATCACTTCGCTTTCTCTCAAAAGCCAACCTCGCCTCAAGCCAGATCGTGTAAGAGTCGATCACATCTGCAAACGTGACGTTCCCTGACTCGTAACCACGAGTCGAGACATCAAGGGCTGATTGAGAAAGGTTGATGACCGTCTTCTGGTAGAGGGACATTTCACGCTTCGCCCGGTCCAGCTCGAACCACGCCTTCCGGACCATGGTTAATGTCCGGGCTTCAGCCTGTTTCAGGTCCTCTCTTAGGGCCAGAAGCCTCTGCCGGGTCTGGCGGAGATAGGCATCATTGGTTCCATACCAGGGCATCTTGGGCAATCCGGCGCCCTTAGATGACTTTGTGGTGATAGGGAAAGCTTGCTTTGTCGCCAAAGATCCCGCCTGATTCACAGCCTCGTCCTCATATAAAGACAAGTTTAAGGTATAGGGAGGTAGGATCAGTGTTTCCGCTAATTCTATCATACTCTCCATTTTAGCCAAGACGGCTTGTGTATGACGGAGTTCCTGCCTCCTCTCAAGGGCTATATCATAAAGGGGGTTGAGGGATGGCATCTCTCTTGATGGGTCCTCATCCTTTGGAGAACCGAACTGGATACCGGGAGAAAGGTTCAATAATTCTATGATCTTCAATTCGATATTTTGCTGCCTTTCATGCAGGGTGATGAGGTCTTCCTCAAGCGTTTTTCGTTTGATGCGTACCTTAACCACATCCTGATAGCTCGTCTTCCCAGTTTCGTATCTCGTCATAGCCACCGCTTCCAAGTATTTTAAGAGATCCAATGTCTCCTTGGTGATCCCCTGTGCTTTGTAAACGAAAAGAAGGTTCCAATAGGTTTTCCGGGCAGATACCACAGCCTCACGTCGTGCGGTCTCCAAATCTTCTCTCGCAGCCCTGACCCCTTGATCCACAATTTGCGCTTTCAGGGAGAGAACGCCCGGAAATGGGAACTTCGTTTTCACGGTATCTTTCCCCTTCATAGGACCGACGCCCGTTTTTACGCCCTCCGAAAACGCGGTATATTGGCGAAGGATCTCATCGAGATTCAAAATCTGGCTGAAGGTCTCTATAGCCGCCCGAAACCTATTCTCCGCAGCCTTAATCCCTGGATTCCTAAGCATGGTCAGAGTCTCCAGGGCTTCCCGTGAAAAACCCGCCTTTAACGCTTTGGCTGCCACATCATTGTCGGAAAGGGCCGGCCTATACTTTTCTAAAAGATTCGAATCGGGATGAAAAAAGGAGGTTTTATCCCTTTTTGGAATCAGGGATCTTTCCCATTGGGCCTTTTGATCTGTAATTCGTCGTTTCACATCAATAAAATTGGAGTCCGCCGCCTTTCCAGCCTGATCCAGTGGCGGGCGTTGTCGGGCCGTGTAGTAGGAGGGTGGTTGGTATTCCTCGAATTCCTTCTTAAGATCATCGTAGCCGGCATGGGCAAGCGATGAAGAGATCAATGCCAGTGCTAAAGCGAAAATCCATGTTCTATTCATTTCGCCGCCTTTCCAGCGCCATCGAGCGAAGCGCCGTTCCCTTGCGTGAGGCTTCGGCCAACGAGACGCTCAAGCCGTGCGAGATATTTCCCGTAATCTGCATGGGCACGGGCAAGGGAAAGTCGGAAGTTGTAAAAGACCGCTTGCGTCTCTATGAAATCGGAGAAACCAGATTGCCCTTCTCGAAACCAGGTCTCGGCTATCTCCATTGATTGTACAGCCTGAGGCAACAGATTTTCTCTGTATAGTTCTATGAGTCTGCGGGCGTTTTCGAGGCGAAAAAAGAGGGCGTGAACCTTTGTTCTGGTTTCATTGACGCGGACCTTTTTCTTCGCCTCCTCTTTTTGCAGTTCGGCTCGAGCCTGTTCCAGGCGGCTTTTGTTTTTGCTAAACCATAAGGGAATGGTCATGTCGACTTGAACGCCAATGGTGTCCCTTCCGGCGTCTAGTGGTTTTTGCGGGATGTCGGGTTCTCCGATAGAGCCATAAAAGACTCCAAGTTTGAAGTCCGGGCGGTTTTGATATCGACTAAGATCCACGTTTGCATTGGCCTTTTCCACTTGAACCTCTGAAATTCGGATCTCTTCCTGGTTGGCTTCAGCCAGTTCGTAAAGCCCTTTCAGATCAAGAGCGATGGGTACTAACACTTCCTCTTCCAACTTGCCAATATCGGCGTCCGGCGAACGATTCAATATCGCGTTGAGTCTGGTATTTTCTGTCAGTTCCAGCTCTTCGAGGAGGAGTGCATCGTAGCGGAGCTGGGCCGATTGGGATTGGGCCTTGGTAATGTCAAAGAGTGTTGTTCGATCCTTGACATAAGCTGTTTCTCCGACTTTTCGGAGATGTTCCAGGAGCTGAATATTTTGACCCACCACTCTCTTTGCTTCCTGGATGTATAAAAGCTCATGGTAGGATTCACGAATAGACATGATCACATCTCTCACCGCCCTATTCAGGTTGAGTCTTCCTATGCGAGCATCCGCTTGAATCAACTCTCCGGCTTTTGACAACTTTCCCGGGAAAGGGATCATTTGCGTAATAGAGACACTCCAATCCTGAGGGCCGAGACGTGTTTCAATAGGTTCGGGAAAGTAGCTAAACTTAAGTTGTGGATCCGGATAACCGGTCACCACACGATAGTTCTCTATCGTCGCCTCCCACGCTTTGCGTGCCGCACTGATCGAAGGATTTTGTTTGTAAGCATAGGTGATGAGATCAGCGATGGTTGCCTTCTGGGACAGACTCGTCTCTAGATCCTCTATTGATGGGGTTTGAGAGGGGGAAGATGGTAAGGCGACACTCCACCCAACAAGGGATGTTGTCAAGATAGCAACGAGCAATATAACCGCTTTCATAAGCCACTCCTTAGATTCGTAGGTTAAATGGTAACAATTCCAATTTAGATCAAAAAGGTCAGGCGGTGAGGTTACTTAGAAACCATTCGATAATCTTTGGACCAGTGACTTTGAAAATAGGTTGTCTTGACGCAACTTCCTTTTATCATGATTTCTATAATAACAGAATTTAAAATTAAATAAAAATCTTAAGGGAAATAATATCTTCCATGAGCGAGCCTTTTGTCTAATTCCTGGCCTTTTGAGCTGGAATAGCCGAACGGGGACTATAGAATATGACTAAGGCAGGATTGTTTCGTAGACTTCTCCAGAATGTTTACGATTTGTTTTTTTAAGTATTTTACTAAAACTTTTGAGGAAAGAAGCGGGATTCAATGGCAGGTTTATTTTTTCCGTGGATTCTTGAGTAGTGAAACTCCCCGCCCTCAATGCCGGAGTTCCGTAGCATGGGGTACCTTTCTACCATAGCGGAAGGGGAAAAAAAGGGTTGGATAACGACAATGACCCTGAAGTCGACCCAATATTATCTTTCTCAATGTCATGGAT
>JAQYVK010000457.1 GCA_030145585.1 Desulfatiglandales bacterium
GCATCTCTCACGGCCTCAGTGATGGACTCGCTGAACGTTGGGTGGGGAAAGGGGATCGCGGCAAGTTCATCGAATGTAGCCTCCAGCTGAATTGCGACGAGTGCCTGCCCTATCATCTCTGACGCATTCCTTCCAATAATATGCACGCCCAGTATCTCCCCATATGTTTTGTCAGCGACGACTTCGACAATCCCTTCGTTTTCAGCAAGGATCATCCCCAGCGGATTCATGGAGAGAGGTGCACTCCCAACCACAACCTCATATCCCTTTCCCTTAGCCTCTTTCGGGGTCAATCCCACAGACGCAACCTCTGGATAAGTGAAAAGCACCCTGGTGTGGATCTTGGGATTGAGTGTGGCGCTGTCTCCCATGGCGTTCTCAGCGGCCACTATTCCCATCGCAGCGGCACGGTGAGAGTAATGCCCTTCAGGCGGAGCCGTAAGGTCTCCGATCGCATACACACTCTCCGCACCGGTTTCCGTCTTTTCATTGACTTCCAAGAAGGGTTGCTCCTCATCGAGGTCGATGTTTTCGAGTCCGAGACCCTTTAGGGCGGCAGCCCGGTCAAAGGTGACGACCGTGTCGACCACCACTTTTTCATGACCTTCTTTTGTTGAAACGTCAACCATGAGCCCATCATTTTTTTTGGTTACCTTTTCTATGGCGGCCATGTTCTTGATCGCTATGCCCTCGTCTTTGAGTACACTCCTAAAACGTGTGACAATGGCCTTACTCCCCCCAGCGAGGATGCCCTTCTGTGGGGTGGCCAGGGTGACTTGGGAACCAAAGCTTGTGAGGAATTGGGAGATCTCTATGAGCCATGGGCTCTCCCCAAAGAGCAGGACCCTCTGAGGAAGTTTCTGAGCGGTGAGAAGTAAATCCGTGTTCACCACACCGTCGAGATCGGCTCCAGGAAAAGTCGGTTTATGCCATTCTGCTCCTGTCGCCAATATGATTTTTTCGTAGGATAGGCGTTCTCCCTTAATCTCAAGGGTCCCTTTTCCCGTGATTCGCCCCCTACCCTCGATAACCGTGACATTTTTCTTTTTCAGGGTGCTCATGACGCCCTGCCTCATGAAACCGATGAGTTCCTCTTGGCGGGTGAGGAGTGCGGCATGGTCGATCTTGATGTCCGGACCACTGAGCCCCATCTCCCTCCCGAGGGTAAGGTTCTTCAAGATGTGGGTCGCGACCATCTTTTGCCCCAAAGGAATGCAGCCCAAGTTCATGCACTGGCCGCCCAATCTTCTCCCCTCGATAACGGCAACCTTGCCTCCAAGTTGGGCAGCCCTGATTGCAGCCGGCACCCCCCCTGCTCCACCCCCCAAAACAACAACATAATAAGTATCTTCTTTGTTCATACATACCTCGACTTCAATATAATGACTAAACACATGGCATATTTACTATGTTGACCTATCTGTTCACCTTTAAACATGAGTAAAAAAAAGACTACTTAATCTTCACCACAGAGGCACAGAGTACGCAGAGATGAATTTATTTTTTCATTTGCCGGGAGACGGCAAATGAAAAGCATCAGCCCTTTCGGGCAAAAAAAGAAAAATCCTCTGTGACCGCGCCTGCCGCGCCATAGCATTTTGCGGAGGCGGGTGACTCTGTGGTGAAATAGGCCCTTCGTCTCAAGGCTCTATACAAGCAATCTCTCAATTCTTAATTCTGTCTACCCTGCTTATTCAAACATCGAGGACGGGGTCTCGACGAGTTCCTTGATTCGAGCGAGAAACCGGGCCGCTACCGCCCCATCCACCAAACGATGATCCACAGAGAGGGACAACTTGAGGCAGGGCCGTACCACAATCTCTCCATCCACGACGACCGGTTTTGGGATGATGGCACTCACCGCAAGGATGCCGCTTTCCGGAGGGTTGATTATGGCGTGAAAACTTTCGACACCAAACATTCCCAAGTTGGTAATCGTAAAGGTGCCGCCTTGATATTCATCGGGGAGGAGTTTCTTGGTTCGGGCCTTACCCGCCAACTCCTCGACTTCACGGCTAATCTGTGAAATAGTCTTTTCATCCGCATTTCTGAGGACTGGGACCACAAGCCCATCCTCGACTGCTACAGCCACCCCAATGTTGATCGCATGGTGCAGTCTAATGTGATCCTCACGAAAACTGGCATTCACCATGGGGTATTCCTGGAGGGCTTGCGAAAGGATTTTGATTAAAATATCATTGAATGACACCTTGATCCCCTCATCTTGGGCTTTCTCTTCAAGCGCCTCCTTGAGTTGTGTCATGGCCGTCGCATCAGCTGTGACATCTACATAAAAATGAGGGGCGTTCACTTTGCTTTCTTGAAGCCGTTGAGCAATTACCTTTCTCATTTTAGTTAACTCGATATCTTCTCCTTCTACACCCGGCTGGGGTGCTTCCACTCCTACACCTCCGGTTGGTTGGGCCGACGCTTGAACCCCTTCCTCCAGGGCCTTTTCAACATCTTCCTTTGTTATTCGGCCCCCGGGGCCCGTTCCTTTGACAATTTGAGGATCAATCCCCTTCTCTTCTGCAATGCGTCTGGCTAGGGGGGATATTTTTAGCTTGGGACCCTTTTTGAGTTCCTTTTTCGTTTCTTTCTCCGGCTCCACTTTGGGTGGTGAGACCTCCGGCACAGGTCCTGCCTCAACCATAGCCGGGATATCCTCATCCATGCTCTCCGAGATGACCGCTATGGGGGTTTTTATGGGAACCTCGATGCCTTCTGCGACCAAGATCTTACGGAGAAATCCCGAGGTCAGGGATTCAACTTCAACATTGACCTTATCCGTTTCGACCTCGTAAAGGATCTCCCCTTTTTCAACCGCATCGCCTTCCTTCTTGCACCATTTGACGACTTTTCCCTTTTTCATGGTTGAGCTGAGCGCCGGCATTTCAATAATCGTAGGCATAACCTTCCTCTCCTAATAAAGCACTCGGGGCGGGGGCCCCGAGTTCATAACTATTTTAGACTACACTATTGTCCAAAAACGATTTCACCACAGAGCCACCCGCCTCCGCAAAATGCTACGGCGCGGCAGGCGCGATCACAGAGGGATAACACCCCAATAGTTTTTAGCCACAGACCCACACCCGCCGTCGCTGAAGCTATGGCGCGGCAGGCAGACTAGCACAGACGGAAATGTGCTTGCAGCAACTCCCAATGTGTAACATTGGGAGGCCCCGTGTCACGGGGCGCTCAAGCCATCTTCAAATCATTGATCAAAAAGATCCGGTCAATCCTGTCTGATCTATCATGCCTCCGCGCCCTCTGTGCCTCGAGAGACCCTCGCACGAGCGAGGGGAACGGGTGGTGAAATTTAGTATTACAGTATTTTTTTAACACCTTTCTTAATCC
The DNA here is from genome assembly GCA_030145585.1 of Desulfatiglandales bacterium. Classification (GTDB taxonomy): domain Bacteria; phylum Desulfobacterota; class DSM-4660; order Desulfatiglandales; family HGW-15; genus JAQYVK01. The sequence continues at coordinate 3,358 of JAQYVK010000457.1, forward strand.
AATCCGGATTGGGGATAACGGCTCGATACAGAGGCTCTGCATAAGGAATGGGGGTGTCGAGACCTGTTACCCTTTCCACCGGTGCATCGAGGTAATCAAAGGCGTTTTCCATAATAAGGGCCGCGACTTCTCCGCCGAAACCACCCGTTTTACATGCCTCATGGACGATAACGACCCTACTGGTTTTTTTAACGGAAGTGAGAATCGTTTCAAGATCTAACGGGTTCAGGGTCCGCAAATCAACCACTTCGGCTTGAATGCCTTCCTTTTCCAAGTCATCGGCCGCCTCTAGTGAATCGACCACCATCTTCGACCAGGCAATAATCGTGACATCCTCCCCTTCCCTTTTTATGTCCGCTTTTCCGATCGGAATCATATAATCATCATCTTCCGGGACAGGCCCCTCATTTAAATAGAGCATTTTATGTTCGATAAAGATGACGGGATTGTCGTCCCGAATGGATGCCTTTAAAAGGCCCTTCGCGTCAGCAGGTGTGGACGGCATGACCACTTTAAGCCCCGGGATGTGGGCATGCCATGCTTCAAGACTCTGGGAGTGTTGTGCCGCATCACCGATTCCCACACCCCCCTGGGTTCGGATCACGAGAGGAATAATGGCTTGCCCGCCGGTCATAAAGTGAAATTTGGCGCATTGGTTGGCAATTTGATCCATGGCAATGCTTGTAAAGTCGACAAACATAATCTCTGCAACCGGTCGTAATCCGGCCAATGCCGACCCTAATGCCGCCCCCACGATCGCTGCTTCCGAAATCGGCGTATCCAAAACCCTGGATGCCCCAAAGTCCTTATAGAGCGTGGCAGTTGCCTGGAAGACCCCGCCGAATTGTCCGACGTCTTCACCCATAACAAATACCGTTTTGTCACGGATCATCTCTTCTCGAAGGGCCTCACTTATGGCTTCACGATATTTGATCTCCCTCATTTTAGATAGTCCCCTTTTTTGAAGGTTATTGATTCGCGGCGGGCTGGTTATAGACCCCCTCTAGTAAGTCATCCACATGGCCCGGTTCACTCTCTTCCGCAAACTTGAAGGCCTGCTCAATCTCAGTCTTTACCTCATCATGAATGCTGTCGAGACCTCCCTGGGTCACTTCTTTATCATCCAATAACTGCTTGGCAAAATTCTTGATGGGGTCCCGTTCTTCCTTCCAGTATTTGACTTCTTCATCAGGACGATATTTACCGTCATCTGCCGTGAAATGCCCCATGTGGCGATAGGTTTGACATTCTATAAAAGAGGGCCCCTCTCCATTACGGGCGCGCTCTACGGCTTCATTGGCCGCTTCCCTGACCGCCATGACATCATTGCCGTCCACACAGACCCCCGGGATATTATAACCGGCACTTCGGTTCGCCAGAGTATCCAAAGCGCACGCTTTCTTAATGGATACAGAAATCCCGTAGAGATTGTTCTCACAGACAAAGACGACGGGCAGTTTCCAGATTGAGGCCAGGTTGGCGGCTTCATGGAACGCCCCGGTATTCAAGGTCGCGTCGCCAAAAAAACTGAGCGCCACCCGATTGAGGCCCCTGTATTTGATCGCTAATCCGGCCCCCACAGCGATGGGAACGCCGCCTCCGACGATTCCATTGGCTCCCAATATCCCGATCTCCATATCGGCAATGTGCATGGAACCGCCCCTGCCTCGACAGTAGCCGGTTTCCTTGCCTAAAAGCTCAGCAAACATCCGCTTAAGATCCGCCCCCTTGGCGATCACATGGCCATGCCCTCTGTGAGTAGTGGCCAGATAATCTTCCTTTTTAAGATCATAGATGCAGCCTGCTGCCGACGCCTCCTGGCCGATACACAGATGGAGCACGCCGTGGGTGAGACCTTTATTGAAGGAAACAAAACTCTGCTCTTCAAAAGTCCGGATTCTATACATCAGTCTGTACAAATCGATTTTTTCTTGCTTTGTAGCCTGCATAACCTTCCCCTATAAAAAATGTTGGATGGAAATTGTCACTCGGGATTTATGCCATTGGATCCCCCTGCATCGACTCGATGATAATCCCATCTGGATCTCGAAAATACATGACGTCTACACCGCCCAGGTTTTGAGGGGGATAATGGATTTTCACCCCATTTTCTGAAAGCTTCTTGTAGAGGGCTTGAATATTTTCCGTATCTAAGCAAACATGCGCGCTGCCCGTGTTGCTGGCTTTGTTTCCTTCCAATGCCTTCCCCTTAGGGGTGTACTGGATGAGTTCTAACATGTCCTCGTTGATCTTGAGGAAGACGATGTGCAGTTCACTCCCCGGGCAACCGGTGAGATTATCCAATTCGGGACCCTTAAAGGTCTCACCCGCTTCAGCCGAGTCAAAGACGACCTCGAGTCCCAGGACATCCCGATAAAAGGCCATTGATCTTGCCATATCGCTCACAGTGAAGCTCGCATGTTTCAAACCATTAAACCTAAATTTCTCTTCTTCAGTGGCATTCATGATCTTATCACCCCTCCCTACATCTTTGGCTACATAAATTTCAACCCTGGCCCTCTGGCCCGCCCTAACTTAACGCGCTGTCCAACCGCCATCGATGACAAGCTCAGTGCCGGTAACGAACTTGGATTCATCAGAGGCAAGGTAAAGAACCCCATAGGCAATGTCCTCCGGCTCACCAACATGTCCAATTGGATGCCAGTCCGTGACTTCTTTCCTGGAATCTTCATCTTCGAGCAGATCTTTCGTCATCGCTGTCTTAATGACACCGGGATGGACAGAGTTAACTCGGATGTTGTAGTCATAACCTGCTTTTGAGCACTCGAGGGCTGCTGCTTTGGTAAAAATTCTCACCCCCCCCTTACTGGCATGGTACGAAGACGTATCGAGTGTTCCAACAATACCGGCGGTGGAGGATAGGTTGATGATTGATCCGCCTCCGCTCTCTTTCATGGCTTCCATCGCATATTTTGTCCCCAAAAATACGCTGTCCAAATTGACCTTGATTACCCAGCGCCACTCTTCCAAGGTCGTATCTTTAATATTTTTAAATAGTATCACACCGGCATTATTCACAAGCACATCCAGTTTGGCAAATTCAGACAAAGTCTTTTCGATGACATCTTTCCAGTCCTGTTCGCTGCTGACATCGTGCTTTAAGAAGATCGCTTCCCCTCCCTCATGTCCTATTTCTTCGGCTACCTTTTCGCCTTGGGCCTCATCGATGTCCGTAATGACCACTTTTGCCCCTTCCTTTGCCAGGAGTGAAGCCTGGGCACTGCCCAACCCACCTGCTGCGCCGGTTACGATTGCTACTTTGCCTTTGACTCGGTCCATGCTTTATGTCCACCTTTCTTTATGTTGTGTAAAAAGACGAGAATAGTCTGTTAAAAGACAGATTTCAAAAAACCATCACTGCTCTTAGCATTCTGTAGGCATTAAAAATAATCCCCACTTTGCCGGAATATTCTTCTTATTTCAGAGGCCTACTCACAGGC
>JAQYVK010000458.1 GCA_030145585.1 Desulfatiglandales bacterium
CGCCTGTTTGATCCAGTTTCTATACAAACCTGAGGGAACCCCGTTAGCAAACTGGCAGGCAACGACACAGGCCTTGCAATTAAAACACTTGGATGAATCGATAACCATGGCGAATTGGGTTTTCAACATAGGTCCCTAAAGTAATAAATCCGAAATTATATTATCGAAATCCTAAATTCACCCGCCTGAGGCGGGCAAGAATCCGAATAATAAATGATCAAATATTTAAAACGTCAAAGCATCCTTTGAAGATTCTTGAATGTAGGAGTTCTTATTTGTCAATTTACATTCATTCAAATCAAAATTGGAAGTCAGCTTCTAAATTTGAAAGACTATGATTGAGGATCCCTCTTTTGGCCAAGTACCCAGTCAAGAGAGAAACAGAAATTTGCAAGACACAAATCTAAAATAAAAGAGCCTTCAAAACTTCCGTTTAGGTCATTTTGACATTCTAATTTTGGTATTGTTTCGAGTTTCGGATTTCGGATTTCGAATTTTCTACCAACAGCTGTCAAATGAGCGGTTCAATCCTTGATGCTTAGAACTAACCTCAGAAGACGACATTTTTTCAACAGGTACAGTCGTCGCCCCCCAATCCTTCAAGCAGCAGGAATGGCTTTAGTCTCCTGAGTAATTTACGAGAGAACCCGTCGATCTGAAGCAGCTCTTCGATAACTTGAAAATCACCGTTTTCCTCCCGGTATTCAATGATTCGCTCGGCCATATCCTCCCCGACCAGGGGAATTTGGGCCAACTCTTCCTCTGTCCCGGTATTGATGTTGACGGTTTTTCCCTCGAGGACCTCTGCATCCTCGGCCAGGGCAATTGAACAAAAAGTGACGGTTAAAAAGGTGAAGAGAAACACACTGATAATGATTTGGAAACTCTTGCCTTTTAAGAAAGGTTTATTCGTAGTCATCACGTATCCTCCTGATTATGAACCAATAATCCAAAATTTATATTTCTTATCCATTACACCAGATCTTAGGACTTGGTCAACCGACAACCAAACCCGTTGAACTGGGCCGAAACCTTGTCCCAATAATAGGGTATAATCGTATTGATCGATTCACCGGCGTTGCCGGGAACTGGGCTACCCGGTGCGGGATGTGACGGCGTCCACACGATACCGGGCAAAATGGATTTGGTGACCCTTAATGTCATTTCCAATTTACCGATTTTCGTCTCCAGGTAGACCCTGTCTCCATCTTTAAGCCCAAGGTCCTGCACCGTTTCCGGATGTGCCAGGACATAATTTCCCTTGGAGAACTGGCCGATGAAGGAGGACCAGTTGGTGTAAGTGTGCTGCCAATGCCAGACGACTTTGCCCTGGGAAAATATGAGAGGGAATTCCCCGGCCCCCTTCTTCTTTTCCTTGGGGCTTCCTTTGGGCTCTTTCCATTTGATGGCGCGGAGCGCCGGGATGCGCAGTTCAACCTTACCACTTGGGGTCGTGAAACGATTATCCGGGAAAATGGACCCCCTCTTTTCCGGTTCATCCGGCTCCGGATAGGGCCAGGTAATGCCTGTGGGGCTCTTTTTGAGCCGTCCGAGGGAGATCCCTTTCCAGGTAGGCGCCTCTTTCCGAAACAGCTCATAGATGTCTTCTGCACTGTTTAGAGATGGGAAGGTATCGCCCGCAATTTTCTTACCCAGATCTCGATAAAATCGCCAGTCTTCTATGGTCTCACCAGGCCTCGGAATCGCCCTGTTACGCCAGACGACTTGACGCTGCGCCCCATACTGGGATCCCTCGCTCTCGTAGACCATGGTTCCGGGGATGATGAGGTGAGCAAGTTGAGCTTCCGCATCCATAAAAAATCCCCGGTACAGGACGAAGTCGACTTGGGAAATGGCTTTCTTCACCCGGTTGGCATCCGGGTAACGCCTGTAGGCACCGTTTAAGAGCAGCACATCGACCCGTTTTCGCTTCATGTTGTAGAGTATTTTTCTGATACTCAACTTGTGGTCGAGATCGTGCGCCTCATATTTCTTATTAAAATCTTCTCCGCCTCCTGGCTTTCCCCCCTGGACATTCATAATCCCCTTACCGGGCCCGGAAAGATTTCCTGTCATAGCTTGAAGGGCAATAATGACCCTGACTGTTTGCATGGCATTGGTGTATCTTGAAATGGATCCACCTATCCAGAAGATCGTCCGTTTGCGTCTTCCAAGTTTTTTTGCTAAACCAACAATTTCATCAGAGGGTATCCAGGTGATTTCCGACACTTTCGCCGGTGTATAGGGCTCAGCGGCCTTCATGAGGTCTTCGAACCCGGTCACGTATTTGTCGACGTAATCACGGTCATAGAGACTTTCTTTGATCAAGTAGCGAATGAGTCCGAGGGCAAGGGCACCATCCGTTCCGGGCCGAGGCCTCAACTGGACATCACAAAAGTTCGATGTCGGTGTAACGCGAGGATCCAGATAAATAATTTTGACGCCCTTTTCCTGCGCCATGTTGAGCCAACGGGTGTAGACAGGATACATCTCGGCGATGTTGGCTCCGAAAAGAACCACGGTTTCAGCATTGAGGATTTCTTCCAATGTGGTGGTGGAGGTGGCACTGCCGAGACAGAGCCTCAAGGTTGTGGCGGAATTCCCGATACAGGCATCTCCCGGTGAACTGTAGTCCGGGAATCCGGCCAAGTGTATGGCCATCTTGGCAGCCAACTCACTTTCGCGGGACTCCCAGAGTGGCTCAAAGAGGGCGACACGATGAGCATAATCTTCGGGGTGGTCTTTTTTGACCTTGAGGATACGCTCGGCCACCATATCTAGGGCCTGCTTGTAGGAGATCTGTTTCCAATTGTCGCCCTCCCGCAGTTGGGGATGCAGGATCCGATGGGGACTATAGGTCAATTCTACCATGGACTTTCCTTTGGGGCACATGGCACCACCCGTCCAGTAGTTGTCAGGATTTCCATAGACATTGATGACCCGATCGTCTTTGATCTGAACCTTTGTAGTACAGCGCACCTGACAGAATTGGCAGCAGCTATCAACCTCCTTGTCCACATATTTTGAGGGTAATGGTGCTCCGAATACCAATTTTTTAGGATCCAAGGTGGAAGATAGAATGCCCCCTCCGATGCCCGCGGCACCTATTTTCATAAAATCACGGCGACTGATTTCCGGTTTCTTCATTCTCCCTCGACTTTAAAGGATCGTTTGTTTGAGTTTGCTGATGACCGTCTCATATAACAGGCTGAATATGGCTTTCAAGGTTCGCGCCCTTCTGGATTCCCGCCTACAATCAGGTCAAGGTCGGGTTTCGCTGGAATCCAAACTATGTTAAATCGAAGTATAAGTCTCTCCATCCAGGATTAGACTTTTGAATAAGTTCGATTTTCCATTGCCGCTTCCATTTTTTCAGCCTTTTTTCTCTCTCAATGGCACTATAGCTATCATTAGTCTGCTCATAATAAACTAACATATGAACGCCATATTTTTTCGAGAAGCCTTCAATCAACCCGTTTTTATGTTCATATACCCTTTTGACAAGGTCGTTGGTGACACCAATGTATAATGTCCCATTTCTTTTACTTGCCAATATATAAACATAATAATCTTTCATCGTTCAGAGATGATTCTGTTATGGATTCCTGCTTTCGCAGGAATGACATTGGAGTAGTAATCAATCGTCATTCCCAAGCTTCGTATGTCATTCCCAAGCTTCGTATGTCATTCCCGCGAAAGCGGGAATCCAGGGGTGTTCGAAAAGAAATACTAATTACCCGCATCAGTTCCTTGTCCTTATTCACAAGGAACAAGCGGAATTGAGATCTCCTTCCTGAGATGTTCTTCCACGGTCTTCTTTAAGATGGGGAATCGTCTTTTTTTCTCTTTCGGAAAGAAGATCATGTCATAACCATTTTTAGCCTCTTCGACAGCGATTGAAGCGGGATCTTGCGATTCGATGGACCGTACCTCTAAAGAGATGCCTCGCTTTTGGGCCCGCTCCCGAAGCATTTTTTCCCTTTCAAGGCCTCGTATCAATAGCTCATCCCTTACATAGTTTAAAAACCGTTTCTTTCCCGGGCCCGGGAGAAGGAGATCGGTGTGTCCGTAGTGATAAAGATCAGAGTTGAGAATTTGAAGAGCAATGACGGTCTTGGATTCCGATTCAGCATAGGTGAAGGCCTTCTCGACGGCACTTTCTTCACGCCTCTTGGTTTCACTATTCACCTTGACATCCCGACGATCAGAAGTTTTTTCTATGGCGATGCCGTCTCCTTCCGCGTCTGAGAGTCCCAAAAGGAGAAGAATTCTATCCGCCATGGTTAATACAACCCCATCCATTGCAAAAACCAGAGCACAAAAACGGTGCCCAGCGCAAGAATAATGGCGACGTAATCATTGACCCGGGACCGGTTCATCTGTGCTGCTGTCTGGGCCTGTATTTGTTCTCTTTCTTCATCTAAAGCTTTTTCAGCTTTTTGCTTTTTGGCCATTTTGAAAACTCCCTTTATAATCGTT
>JAQYVK010000459.1 GCA_030145585.1 Desulfatiglandales bacterium
CCATCATCCTCGCCCTCTTATTGATGACCTTTACAGGGTGTATCGAAATTCTAGGTGTTCTCGGATCAGGAGCTTCCATGGCCTCGGAATATATTCTGAATAGCCACGCTTCCAAAACCATCAGTCATGAATTTGACAGGACCAAAAAAGCCCTTTTGATCGCCCTGCGCAAGATGGAAATCTTTGTGGATGAAGCCCTCGAAATCGAAGACGGAGAAGAGATCGTTGCAAAAGCTGATGATCTCGAAATAAAAATAGAGCTCAAGGAGATCACCTCGAAGGTCACGCGCATCACCGTCGTGGCGGGAAAGAACATTCTACATCGGGATAAGGCGACGGCCCAGGAAATCGTTTACCAGACCAACAAGGTCGCCGATAAAATTAGTTAGTTAACACCACTCTCTATGATACCGGTTATATACCCCTCCTGTATTATCCCGGAAAAGCTGCAAATCACTTTACCCGTTCCAATGATAATACAACGCCCTTCAGTCCACCAATGAAATGGATCACCTTCTAGGGGAATAAGCAACAATCTTTCCGTAGATCCACCCCTTTTTTTTCAAACCGGGCACCCATATCTGGTACCATCCACCTCTTTCAGAAAAAACAACAAATGTCTCTTTTCGTTTTCCCAAGTGGATTTTCGTCGATCCTAAATTGGGAGACGACCGGATATTGGCCCGACTTGAAATCACGGTCACGTGGTTTAGGATATTTATGGGAATGCCACCCGGACTCGATGTTTTCTTTTTGATTCCAAATACTTTGACCTTAGGAACCCAACCGGAGGTGCGAAGCCTTGGTATCCAGACATCGACCCATTGTCCCCGCCTATCGAGCCTGTGGATCTTTTCCCCTTTCTTCAACGGACCGAAATTTTCTGATCTTCTCGTCGGTTTTAAGTAAACATAACATGAATCATCAGAGACGCCTAAAGTGGGAAACATGGTGGAATCCACGTGGTCCGGCTTAATGGGATTTGGCACTTCAGCCGGCTTTGCTGTCTTCTTTCCCTTACCAGTCGCTCCCTGAGGAAAGATGCACCCGCTGATCAGGAACGCCGCAAGGCTCAGGACCAGAAGCCATGTGCCGGTCGCACGTTTGGATTTATTCACCCTTCCACCTCATCGTCGTAAAATTCACTTTCCAAAAGGTAGTGATTAGATTGAATTTCCCGAATCCTAAAAAAATACCGCCCAATGAAATATGCTGGAATAAGTTTTTCCTAATTTGGGGGTAGTGTAAAAGCATTACGATTCTGTGTCAATGGAAAGATATCCCACCCAACAGCTGATTGTCAAATCTTTGACTCCCGCAAAAAAATCTGACCCTCATATTGGCATTGACATTTTCCAGATGCCCTGAATCCTTGTATTTAATGGCATTTTCATGGCAACGTAGCGAGTGCGCATACTGGTATGATTCTTGCTGACTACCTAAGATGGAAAAGAAAAGCGAAGGAGAAACCATTATGTTAAAAAGTATCATATTCGTTACGCTCATGAGTCTCCCATTAATAGGTTGTGTATCCACGAGCGAGAAACCACCGACTCCCCAAGAAATTATCGTTAAGGTAGAGTCAATAACCCCGGCAAAAGTTACTGTCAGTAAAGAACGGAGATCGGTCAATAAATCCATGGAAGTCCCCAACCCTGAAGGGGGGCTTTCCCCAATGTCTTTCATTTCAAAGGACAAGGCCTTTGTTAAGATCTTTTCCGGGTTGTCGGTCTCTGATGTCACAAGGTTATGGAATGATTTCGTGTTCTTAGAAAACAATACGACAATTCGGGATATAAATATTTTTATCAATTCTCCGGGAGGGGATGCATTCTCCGGGCTCGCCCTTGCGGATCAGATCGAGCGTGCGAAAAGAAAAGGGTTTCACGTCACCGCCCATGCATCCGGAATTATAGCCAGTGCTGCAGTACCGGTCTTCGCGGTTTGTGATTATCGGCTCGCCGCACCCGGCACCATCTTCATGGTTCACGAGGCCGCCCTCTGGAAGTGGCCCGGCCGTGAAACAGCATCGGATATTCGATCTCAAAACGAGCTGATGCATCTTCTTCGAGAACGTTATGTGGACAAATTGGCCTCAAATTCGAAGTTAGACAAAAATAAGTGGGAGAAATTAGAGAACAAAACAACCTGGTTTAGTGCGGAAAAGGCCATGGAATGGGGACTGGTCGACAAAATAGAATGAGTTGGAAAAATGGGAGCCAGGTTCAACTGAGTGATCCCATGGGACATTTTGGGTGAGGCTCAGCTTTTTATTCGACTCAAATGATTAAATTAGGAGATTTAACCGCAGATGTTTAGCATTATTGGACAAATTATGGAGTGGATCATCCAGTTCGCCTTTTTGAGCGTTATTGTTGCCATGGGAATGCTGTTGACTCTCCTGATATTGTTGTTCGAAAGAGAACGGGTCATGGGAGCCATAAAGATAGATTTCCTTAAAGATAAGTTTGAGCAATTGTGCGACCTATCAGATAGGCTCGATGAGCCCTTTAGAGGCAGAAATCCATTTGGGAGTGCTATGTGGGTGACCCGTTATATCCTGCAGGGCGCGATGGTTTCGGTAGGGCTCGTCATTATCTGGATCATCCTCCTTTCGCTAAAATAAATCCTTAACTCGCATTTACCTTAGGTCCAATCCCCACAGCCATTTTATGGCTTTTTCAGCTTTTTTAGCCGCTCTTTGACGAAATCATATTCAAGCCAAGTGTCTAAAAATGATTCCAGTGCTTCTTTGTAATACTTAGTCGCTTTCGACTGATCTCTTTTCCCTTCTGCCCAAAAGCCTAGATGGGTATTAGAGGTGATCAAATTTTCGGGGCTCTCCCCCCCCTGTTTTCTCAAAACATCTTCAGTCTGTTTACCTAAAAGATAGTCGGAAATCGTGAGATACCATGGATCCCTCGTACGTTGTGCATAGGCCTCAAGGCTTTCCTTAGCCCTTTCAGAAAACCCTTGATAATTAATAATTCCCGCCTCCAGAAGCCCTATGGTCATCTGGTTGGAATTCTGCCTGCCGGCTTTTTCCAGGAATGTCCTTATGTATGCCAGGGCTTGATCCCAGTCTTCATCCATGGCACTGTAAAAAGACAAATTGACCAGAAGCACCCGGTTGGTTGGATTCATTTCATAGAGTTCCTTCAGGTCATCTCGTTTCTGTTTGGGGGTGGCCTCTTCTTCCAGACCGGCCTTGAGCGCTGTCTCTCTTGTCCGGCGTTCCTTCCTTTCTCCCTGGGTCTTTTGGGCAGCCTGCTCGAAGTCCTTTATTTCCCTGTTATATTGGGTCAACTGATCCTCGGCCTTGAAAGATTCACGCCGCTTTTTCTGGATTTGCTCAAGCCTGGCTCGCGCCAGAAAAAAACTCCAAGCATCCGTTTCAGCGGACAGGACCGCCTCCTGCATAAGCCTCTCGGCTTGTGCCAAATCCCCTCTTTTCCACCGAATCAACCCAGCAATGAAATAAAGCCAGCTCTTCTCCTCCTCTGTTTCCCAGCCCTCTAAGGCCGTCTTCTCATTCACCAATCCATCAAGAACTTTGGCCATAAAGCCTTGAAACTCCGCTTGGGACCGCCAGTCCAGGGCAAGCAAATCCTCCCGATAGGGAGTCACCACATTTTCTCCGGAAAGCCAATCCGTTATGAAGAGCATTAGCTTCGCTTGGTAATCATCCTCATCCATAGAAAGGGATTGGGTAAAGAACCTTTTCGCCCCCCTGTAGTCACCGGCACAAAAATTCATCATCCCCGCTGCCCTGACCAATGACGGTTGTAGGCTTTGCTTGAGTTCCCTTTCTGCCAGGGCCTGGGCCTCGACCCATCGACCTTCAGCAGCCTTTTCTTGAATCTTTTCCAGAGTAGCCGGTATGGAGAGATCCAATACCCCGGTCCACTTAGTATGACCGGCTTTTAATTCTTCAAGGAAGGTTACCGCCTTGGTAATCGGTAAAACCATTCCCATGTCTGACATGGGAGTGGCTACGGGCCATAGTCCTTGCCCCCAGTCCATGGCCACGGCTGAAATAATCCCGATAACCAAGCCCCGTTTATCGATAATCGGACCGCCACTGCTGCCCTGGTGGATGGAGGCGTCTATTTGTAGTAAATTTTCAAATGAACGTCGAACATAACCACTGGTCACACTGACATTGACGCTGGCCTCCTGTACTCGACTGCCTAATGGAAACCCCAAGGCGATTATCCGTGAAAGCTTTGGGATATTCCGGGATTCCATCCCCTGGTCGAGAGGCAAGGGTGTAAGCCCTTCGGGTACCTTCTCTATTTTGAGTAAAGCAAAATCGTTTTTAAGGGGCGATGTGAGCAGCTGCCTGGTTTGTAAAAGCGGCTTGGCGACACCCGCAATGGAAAGTGTTCGATCTGATTCCGTGCTGAATGCTGAGTCAATAAAATAGAGATCGGCCGGATCCGGGCTTTCCATCATAAAGCCTGCCCGGTTGAACGCCTTTTCCCCCTCAAACCATAAGAACAACCGGTAACCGAAGCTGGGGGTTTGATTCATGAGCTGGTATTGTGCGAGGGTCATAAAAAGGGCACTGTCTTCCAGCCAAGGGCAAGCCACATGGCGGCCGGTAATTAGGTAGCCTTGACTGTCTACGAGAAAAGCCGTGCCTTCGGCCAGATTGTGGTAGACCTTTTCCTCACCCACCTGTAACCAATATTCCACCAATACAAAGGCGACCGAGCGCGCATACTTGTTGGCGTAATCCTCGAGGACCGTGGCTTCATCTTTCTCTCGAAAACCGAACTGGAACCAGCTGAATGCTCCGATGGCAACGACTAACAGGACCATGGCCGCGAGAAGGCCAATCCTTTTCCGGGGTCTCTTGCTCATCGATGAGGGAATCGCTGCCTGCTCAATTTGTTGGGTATCCGCCTTTGCATCCTCTTTCGTATTGATACGAGCCAGGGATTCGGCAACATCAGCCATGGATCGAGGTCGCAATTCCGGATCTTCAGACAGCATGACCTTAAACAGGACGTCAACTTCAGGGGCCAATGACAACTCATCAACTTTGGCCAAGAAATCTGTGGTCACAAGGTCGGCCGTAAGCAATTCCACGAAAATCTTTCCCAGAGACCAAATATCACTCCGGAAATCGAGTGGGCGTTGATTGAGTATATCCGGGTGGCAGGATAGGAGTCTCTTTAACATCGGGCCGGGTCGGTCTTGTTTGGGGTCGAAGAAACGCGAAAGTTTGTAGTCGATTTTGACTTCAAACTCCCCCTTCTCACCCTTGACCAACATGATGTCGTCCAGAATAAGATGGGGAATGAAGTAGCCTTCCTGATGGAGCACCGTGAGGGTCTTGGCCATTTGGTGAAAAAGGTCGAAGGCTACCCTTTGGTCCTGTAGTGTTCCGGAGGCGAGCAATGAGCCCCAACTCTCCGTATCTACCCATTCACTGATCCGGTACCATAACCCGTCTTCGGAACACCGGATCGCATGATGCCTGACAAAACCTTCCCCCGGAAGTTTCTTTAGCGCCTCCAGTTCCCGCTTGAGCCGTGCGGCTACCTCTTCATTGACGCCGGACTGGGCCGAAAACAGACGGATCATGACATGTTCATTCGTTCGTTCCCGAATGGCTCGGCAGAGAAAGCTGGAGTGGCCTTCATGAAGGACATCAACGATGCGGTAATCGTCGATGTGGGTTCTCCCTTCTCCTATTTCGCTCCCGCAGGATGGGCAGGTGGTGATTTCTTCGGCAACTGATTGATCACAGTTTGGACACAGTTTCATGGCCTGTACTCCAAAACAGTGGCGTCCTATAGAATCATAGCTTGATCCTTTC
>JAQYVK010000460.1 GCA_030145585.1 Desulfatiglandales bacterium
GCCCGCCCTGCCCGCCCTGGTGCGACTCATTTATCTGATGTAGGCTTAGACGATGCAACACACCAAACCTGATTTTTTGCTACGCAGAGTCGGTAACCTGTCTGGGCCAGGGGCGCGACTTGATTTTAAGTTGTATGTGGACTCTGTAGCATCTCATGGCAGAAATTTTGAAATGAGTACGATGTTTTCTCGGTCTGGGCCAGGGATAAACAAGATTTTTTTGCCTTTCAGGCCTCCGGACCGGAGGCCTGAAAGGCAAAAAGTATCATCTATTTTTAAGGAGAGGCGTCTGAGATGATGAAATACCTGTGAAGGATTAAGCATTTGTTTTTGACCGGTCCTTTCTCGCGCTGAAAGCGCGATTGCGTTTTCGTGGCTTCATCCGGAAGCCACGAAAGAAATAAATCCAATCGATCCTGTGAATCCTGTCGGAAAATATTTTTTATCTATGTCTGGATAATTATAAACCCATTAGTAAAAGCTCCGATTCAACTTCCAATCTCTTTCCATTGTTTAAGCTGCTCGACAATGATTGGAACAGCCGGAGGTTCCCGTTCACTGCTCTTTACATAATTACGAATCATGCTCAGATGCGTGCCGCGGACCGTTTGATGGGGAACACCATCGAGACGCGTTGAGGAAACTGTGACCAACCCATCTCCCAAGCCATGGGTTGCGGAACGGAGAGCCTCTTCCAGCCCCTTAAGCATACTGTGAGTGTTTTCAGGCAGCTTTTCACGATTGGATGCAATGAATCCGGCAATTTTTTCATCATCCAGAGGGGTTGCTATCCCGGCTATGATGGACATTCGAACGCCCTCAGGATGAGGTCGTGCATTTAATTGTGTCAGAAATTGGCTGCCTGGGAGCAAATCAATTTTTGCCTCCCCAACGCCATCCAGAATCCCCCTGAGCCAATGACCTTCCCCCCTATCAGCACGGATCCATTGTTCACGAAATTCGGCAAGCACGCGAAAACGGACAAATTCGGAACCGTGATTTGGGGTTCCAACCAAAATGAGCTCGACCGCCTCCGGAACTTCCCCGTTGCGGGCCATTTCAATATAGTCGAAATCCGGGTTTGTTAAGGCTTCACGCGAGACCAATCCACCCATGCTATGGCCCACGATCATGATGCGTTCGGCACCTAACTTCCTGAAGATCTTTAACCGTTCAAAAAATAACCGGGCCGAGTCACGGATCGGTTGATCATTGGGGTATTGCATTTTCCAAACATCAAAGCCCTCTTTGACCAGTGTCGGCGCCAGGTTCCTCCACACCTTTTCAGGGTCATCCAAACCATGGATCAAGACCACAGGATCCTCTGTAGGGTTTGCGTCTTGCCGGAGATTCCTGTTCGTTTCAAAATGGTAAAGCCCATAGGTGGCTGCTACTTTTTCCGCTTGATCAGGAAACCGGCGCTCCACCTCCTCACGCAATTGTATACGAAGATCCTTCTCCTTCTCACTGAATCGATCATATGCAAATTGATACAATGCAATCAGTATGACCACGGCAGCGATTACGATCAGCCATATTCTTCTTTTATGCTTTTTGTTCTCTGTTTTACCCATAGAGCAACCGGAAGTCTGCTGTCCTAACGGACAGCTTAGAAGAAATACCAACCTTCGGTCGGGATTTCTTCACGTGAACAAATAAATTTTACAGTCTTGGGCGTAATTCAGAAAATCTTCAGCGGTCCGGCCGTCCTCACGGACGGCTTAGAAGAATCCCCGACCTTTGGTCTGGGATTCTTCAGGTGAACAAGCAAATTTTACAATCTTTGGCATATTTCAAAAAATCTTCAGCGGTCCATACTACTACGCCTTCAATGAGCTTTTCATCATTTATTTCCATCATATCCACGGTCATCTTGCACGCGATCAGTTCCACCCCTTCCAGTTGGGCCATCTCTTGAAGCTCTCCAAGACTGGGGATATTGGCCTTATCGATCTTCTTTTTCATCATGCCGGTCGCGATACTGCTCATTCCGGGGATGGCCCCCATGGCACCCGGAGGAACGAATTTGGCCCGCTCAGCACCCCCATCCACAACCATGTTCAACCCCATGAAAGAATAGAAGATTTTGCTTTCCATACCCTGCCGGGCCGCATTAATACCCAGAACCAAGGACGGGTAAGCCCCATCAAGCGTGTCCTTCACACAGATAAAAGCCGCCTTTTCCGCTTTTTCATTCATGACTATCTCTCCTTTCTTGCATTAGGTTTCTGGTTTTGGTTTAAACATTTTCCTTTTTTCCACATATTCCTCACCCCTTTTACCACAACTTCAGTTAAGTGAAAATGGCCAATTTTACCTTCAAAAGACTTATATGGGCCTCATTTCAAAACCTTCACCCGATTAGTTGAAGGTAATTAAGGCCCGATGAGTCGATTATCTCGTATTGAGTTGGTGTGATCTCAGAGGGTATAAGGGGTCGCGCCCGCTAATAAAAAAGGCGGGCGGGGATTCAAGGGTTCGAGTGAAATGCTAAAGAATTACAAAGAGTTGAAAGTCCGGCAAAAGTCATATGAACTCTTTTTGGAGATATGTAGAATAAAAACAAAATTTCCAGTGGAAGGAAGACAACCACTGATTACATAGGATGCTTTACATATCTTATTGTTCTGTTTGCGAATTGGAAATGCAGATATTATTAGCAGGGGATTTAGATTTAATTGAAAAAGATGAATTGGGTACACTAAAAAAAGATGTCGCAGAAATCGACAGGATATTAAAAGCTCTGAAAAAGTCTTTAGAAAACAAACCCTTGAATCCTTGACCCCTGGACTCCTCGGACCCTCTTCTCCAATTAAATTGGAGAAGAACCTCATTTCACCGGGTCTTTTCTGATAAGTTGTGGACACACCTTGCAAAATCCATAAAAAGGATTATAATGGAAGAAATTTTTAGAAAGATTTGGTTTGCTTATAGTGCAACCACAACAAAATTAAACCTATGCAGGAAGTCCCGGAAACACAAAACCCTCTTCCCAGGGCAGAAAAACCTAATTTTCTGACACAGACCCGATTTGACCAATTCGACCTTCCCCCTAAAGTCATTTCAGGATTGAACGATGCGGGGTTTACCGCCTGCACCCCTATTCAGGCCCAGGTCCTCCCTGTTTCCCTCACAGGCCGGGATGTGGCCGGACAAGCCCAGACCGGTACCGGCAAAACGGCCGCATTTTTAGTGACTATCTTTACCCGTCTTTTGTCTCTGCCTGAACGAAAGCCCGGTCTGCCATCCGCCCTGATTGTTGCACCCACTCGAGAACTCGCCCAACAGATCTATAATGATGCCGAAATCTTAGGCCGCCATACCGATTTTCGCTTGGCTCAGATTGTTGGTGGCATCGATTACCAGAAGCAGGCCGAGACCCTCCGCCGGGGAACGGACATCGTCATCTGTACCCCGGGAAGAGTGATCGATTATTTCAAACAGGGCATCTTCAAAACCGAGGCCATTAAGGTCGTTGTTATCGATGAGGCGGACCGTCTTTTCGACCTCGGCTTCACAAAAGATATGCGTTACATCCTGCGGAAGCTCCCCCATTATGAAAAAAGGCAGTCGATGCTCTTTTCCGCCACCCTATCACACCGGGTTCTGGCCCTTACCTATGACTACATGAATCTGCCTGAATTCATTTCTGTCACACCGGAGGAGGTGACCGTCGAGGGGATCGAACAGACCCTCTATCACGTAGGGAAGCCTGAAAAGCTGTCCCTCCTTTTAGGCTTGTTGGAGAGAGAAGATTGGACGCGAATTCTCATCTTCGTCAACACCAAAGCTGGTGTGGAGTGGGTGTCACAAAAGCTGAGGGGTAACGGTTTGCCGGCGGAAGGGATTACCGGTGATCTGCCCCAGCCCAAACGATTCAAACTCATGGAGCGTTTCAAGGATGGCACTATTAAAATCCTTGTGGCCACCGACGTTGCTTCACGTGGTATCCACGTTGAGGATATTAGCCATGTCATCAACTATGATCTTCCACAGGACGTCGAGAACTATATCCACAGAATCGGCAGGACGGCCAGAGCGGGCAAAACCGGGCGAGCCCTGACCCTCGCATCGGAGGATTATATTTTACACCTGGAGCCGCTGGAGGAGATGTTGGGCGACAAACTCCCGGTGGTCTGGCCCGAAGACGACTGGTTCTTAGAGGACAAATCAGGGCCAATCCGGGTCCAGAGAAGGACCAATGGTAAAAGGCCCCCCCCGGGACGAGGCCGTCTCGGAGAAAAGAAGCAACCCCCTCAATCCGGTCGTATGAGTAAAATAAAGACCAGTTCCCAGCCAGGGGGTGTATTCGGTTTAGCCCCCGGGTCTAAAACCTCATCTGATTCGAAATCAAAAGCGGCTCCAGACAAGACGCGCCCCGAACCGGGCAAGACGCGTCCCAAAAAGAAGAGGAAACCACACCCCAAAAAAAAGGAACGCCCCCAGCCTAAAGGGTCCTCCGGGACGACCGAAGACAAGAGCTAACTTTTCATTTTCCCTTAAGTCAAAGTCCACCCCTAAAATGGGGCCAAATATGTGAATAAAATGAACTCAAATGACAAATCAACGTGTGAACGGTAAACAGTAAATGGTGACCGGATCGAACTGTTCACTGTTTACGGCTTACCGCTTACCACTATCGATTTTGTCATTTGGGCTTAGCTCCATCATTCTTTCAAAATGACTCTCTTACCCGCATAGCATAAACCATCTGAAAAAAAAGTATGGTGAAACGTCCATGAATCCCTTTCTATTATTCATCCTTGTTATATTAATTGGCAGTTATTTTCTGGATGTCGTCGTAGACACTCTAAATGTTCGGTATGTGAAAACGGACTTACCCCACGAATTTGAAGGCTATTATGACGGGGAGAAGTATAAAAAATCCCAAGAATATCTTAAAGAAAATACCCGCTTCGGAATCTTCAGTGACACGATCACAACCCCAATAATCATTATCTTTATCCTTGTTGGTGGCTTCAATGCTGTTGACCGGTTTGCCCGGAGTTTCGAATTGAGCGCTATCCCGACCGGTCTGATTTTTGCCGGTGTTCTTATGCTTGCATACCATATCTTCCACATTCCCTTTTCGATCTATGGGACCTTTGTCATCGAAGAAAAATATGGATTTAACAAGACCACGGTCAAAACCTTTATCCTCGATATCCTAAAAACCTGGGCATTGGTCATCGTCATTGGTGCGATCCTTTTATCCGTTGTTTTATGGTTCTTTGAAAAGACGGGAGGCGGGGCGTGGCTCTATTGTTGGATGGCAATCACTTTGTTCCAACTCTTCCTCATGTTCATCGCTCCCGTTACTATTATGCCCCTGTTTAACAAATATACCCCTTTGGAAGACGGTGAACTGAGAAGGGCAATTGAAGACTACGCCGGAGCACAGGACTTTAAGATGAAGGGAATTTTTACCATGGACGGATCAAAGCGCTCTACCAAATCGAATGCCTTCTTTACTGGCTTTGGTAAATTTCGGAGGATTGTCCTGTTCGATACCCTTATTGAAAAGCACTCAGTGGTGGAACTTGTTTCTGTACTTGCCCATGAAATGGGTCACTACAAAAAAAAGCACATACTCAAATCCATAATCATTTCGATTCTGACTGCAGGGCTGATGTTTTATATCTTATCCCTGTTCATCAATAATCAAGCATTGTTTGCAGCATTCAAAATGGGGGAGACCTCTATATACGCGAGTCTCTTCTTTTTTGGTTTCCTCTACACCCCCATCGAAATGATTCTATCCATTTTCGGGAACATGCTTTCCCGCAGGCATGAATACGATGCGGATGCTTTTTCCGTGAACACTTACCGAGAGCCGGAATCCATGATCACGGCTTTAAAAAAGCTAAATGTTGAAAACCTCTCGAACCTCACGCCACATCCCATAAAGGTGTTTTTGAGTTACAGCCACCCTCCGATCCTCGAACGCATCAGGGCAATACGCGCAGAGCGCAAAGCGCATGGAGCATAGCGCAGAGCGCATCCGCCGTCGCCTGAAGGCTATGGCGAGACAAGTAGCGCATGGCGCGAAACGGAGAAGGCCTTTTGTAAGAAATTGAGCATCTACAAAAGTCCAGGAGAATGGGGGAAACGGGGAAAGCGAGGAGACGGTCTTTCGACCTCGTTGCAACCTTCAGTCTTCAGCCTTTTTTATTCTCTTCTTAATCAAACTAACATAACCAACTAAACCAATGAACTACCCCGCAGCAGAGCTGCGAGGTATCAGATGTCATGCTGGTCCCGGATCAAGTCCGGGATGACGGATCCGGCATCCAGTTTAGATTTCTGGATCCCGGCTTTCGCCGGGATGACGACTCGCCGCAAGCGGGGGGTATGAAAAGAAAAATACAAACTTTGTCCCCCACACCGGCTGACTGTAAGAAATTAAGCATCTACAGTCAGCTCCAAGGCTGACTGTAAGAAATTAAGCATCTACAGTCAGCTCCAAGGCTGACTGTAAGAAATTAAGCATCTACAGTCAGCACCCCTCTCCCCAAGGAGAGAGAACTAGCGGAAACCCCACCGCAAGCGGATGGGGTATTAAAAAAATAAAACAATAATCAGGTTATCCCCTTCGCGTTTTACGCTCTGCGCTATGCTCCCTGCGCTATGCGTCCTCCGCTCTGCGCTATGCACTATTGGGGGGTGACCAAGAGTTTTTGCCCGGGATGAATGAGCGCGCTTGAGTCCATATTGTTGAGCCGGCGCAAATCATCTAAGGAAATGCCGTATTGTTTAGATATCCGGTAAAGGGTTTCCCCACGGCTGACGAGATGGTAACCCTTTTCGGCCTGTGCTATCGACGCCTCTTTAACTGCTTTTGGCGCTTCAACTTTTTTGGGTACAGGAGGCGTCTTTTTCTGTGAGCCTTCAAACGCCTCTATTAATTGGTTAAGATCGCCTTTAATCGTCCTTATTGACAGATCCGTTTTTAAAAGCGATTGCCGCACCTCTTTTCCCTGCTCTTCAAACTGCTGGATCCTATTTTCCAGTGCGCCGGTGGCTTTTATTCTCGCCTCCATTCGGGTCAGCCTTGCCTGAAGGAGGGAAAGATCCTCGCTTGGTGCCTCTTTACCACCTAAGAATAATAATACGACTAGAATGATCAGGACAAGAAGACCTGCGCCACCGAAAAGCAAGATTTTTCCTTGGGATATGGTGTACAGGGATGACCTGCGTTCCCGGAGGATTCTTGAACTTTGATTCTCTTGTACATCATCGGCGAAATCATTTATTAAATCATCCATTCATGACTCCTTTCAGAGGACTGATCTTTTGAGCTTCAACCAATGTTTCAAACTTATTTCGGATATAGGATCCGGTCTTGAAGATGGTTTGAAAGGTTCAGTCGGCAGGTGCCGGGTTCTGGTGCAATAAGTGCTCTCCCCGGATCCGAAACCATCTGCGTTTTAACCCCAATTCTTAGTGACGTGTTTCTTTCAAAGATCTAAAGTTTCAAAAAGAGTTAAAATTTTATATCCATTTAGTTGAATTATGGTTTTTTTATCAAAAAAATGTTTACAAATCAAGAAAATAGTCATCACAAAGTATCGTTTCTTCTTGCTTTTTGAAGATACTGAGTATCTTACAAAAGGGTATCTCCCTGCCTCATCCTTTTCACCGTCTCTTTAGGCTATTTCCTAATTTACTAACAATAGTAAAGAGTTTTCAAGAATATCTAACAATCTACTTTAATATTATCTGATTGACCGACTACAGTTACTTTGTAGAACGATTTATCTTGACTTTATTCACCTTTTTTAATCTTATGAGAATGTTTTCTTCTGTCCTTTAACCGAAATCACTTCCTGCCTCTAATTCAGAACGTTGGCCGTTCCGTTTTTTGCTCAGAATTCAAAAATGGACATTGCCCTTTCTGTAGTCATTATCCACGCTTTTTTAGGATCTTCGAAGGGAGGTCAATCCAATGTTTAATCGAATCATTGTAGCCCTAAAATTCACTTCGGCGAGCAAGTACGCCCTTGAGAAAGGCATAGGGTTGGCAAAGGATTACGGGGCGGATCTCCACATTTTTCATGCCCTGGATTATAATC
>JAQYVK010000461.1 GCA_030145585.1 Desulfatiglandales bacterium
ATTCGAGGAGATCCTGCAAGGCCCCTCTGATTTCAGGAAAGCGGAAACTGAAGCCTTTTTCCAATAACCTTTTAGGCAATACTTTCTGTCCTTTGACAAGAATGGATCCAAATTCACCCATCATCATTTTCATCGCAAAGGCGGGTACTGCCGGCATAAAGGTCGGTTTCCCCAATGCGTTGCCAAGCGCCTTTGTCAATTCTACGTTTCGTACAGGATGTGGGGCCATGCAATTAATCGGGCCTGAGATATCCTGCTCCTCCATCAGGTACAAATAGATGGCGGCAAGATCATCAATATGAATCCATGAAAACCACTGCTTCCCACTGCCCAGTGGGCTGCCCAAATACCATTTGAACATGGGGATCATTTGATTCAGGGCGCCCCCTTTTTTACCCAAAACAATACCAAATCGTAACGGGACCACCCGTGCACCAAAGGATTCGGCTTTCATCGCGAGGGATTCCCATTCGACAGCGAGGGATGCAAGAAAATCCTGCCCCGGCGGGCTCTCCTCGTCCAGATCCTCATCCTCATGAAAACCATAGTAACCGACGGCAGAAGTGCTTAGTAAGATTGTAGCCATGCCTTGACGGGATGAAAGGGCGTCCACCAAGTTTTGGGTCGTAAGAATCCGACTCTCACGGATCGCCTTTTTGGCGGATTTGGTCCACCGCCTGAAAATAGAGGTTCCTGCCAGGTTTATAATGACTTCGTGTTCGGCGACCCGATCCTGCCAGGGTCCTTGTTGGGTAGGATCTCCTTCCAGGTATTCAGCCCCGGAGGGTAAAGGGCGGTCTTCCTTGATTTTGCGGGTCAGCAGAGTCAGCTTGTGTCCTTTTTCAACCAGCGTTTTGGTCAGATTGGTCCCGACGAATCCCGTGCCGCCGGTCATAAAAACCTTCATGGCCGTAGCCTCCTATGGCCCGTCAACCGGATAAACCCTAGGCCCCTTTGCCGGATTCAACCTATAGACTTCCGAGGCAGACCATACCTAATACCGAAAGGTGAGATTACTTAGTCCTATCCAATTAGGAGATTCAAAGGGTCCTTGATTCGAGGATTTAATAAAGAGAGCCGTAGAATATCGATTAAAGAATATCGAATATCGAAGGAAAAAAACTTCGAAATTCAACACTCCTTGTTGGAAATTCGATATTTACCCGCCGTTCGTGTGGCGGGTTTGTTTTTTTATCCCTCGACCCCTTGACTCCTCGACCCCTTGAATCCTTCCTTCAACTATTGTACGCCGCCTTCCATGACCCCTCTGGCCGTCTCGAGAATACCTTCCGGAAAACCCACAACGTTGTAGATCACCAAAAACCCGATGACCCAGACCACAACCATGGAAAGAAGGAAGAGCACGAAGCCATATTTTAAGAAATCCATGGGGTGAATCATCTTCTCCCCCGTGTCCGGATAGACCCCGAGACCGTAAATAATGGCATTGTTAGGAGTCCCAACGATAAGGAAGTGGGCAAAGGATGTGGCAAAGGCCACAGCCAGACCAACAGCCCAGGGCTCTCCCTCGACGCCGGTCATGATTCCCATGGGAATCACAATGGGGCCCAGAAGCGCGGTCGTCCCAGCATCCGACATAAAATTGGTCATCAAACCGGACAGACCGGATAGGCCGATCCACAATCCCAAGCCTTGGCTCATTCCAACGACCTTGAGGATATCCAAAAAGCTCTGCGCCAGCCACAGGGCCGCGCCACTCTGTTGGAGAAGGGCACCCAAAGTGAGGGCTCCGCAGTACATAAACCAGGCATCCCAGGATATGCCGCCCAAGATCTTTTTCCAGTCGGTTGTCTTAAAGATAACCGGGATTAAAAGAGCGAGGAGGGAAGGTCCTCCCAGGCCGAGCTCCTCGCCGCCTACAATCCACAGAAAAAGGATCAGGAGAAGCATGCCGAACGTGACATACTCCGCATAGGTCATCTTACCCATTCTCCTGGTTTCATCCTTAATGGCTTCCAAACCGGGAGTAAGGTCTTTCGTCTTGATCTTTCTACCAAACAGAATCAACATGTAAAGGGCCACGACCACACCCAATATCGGGACCATGGGAAGGCCGTATTTCATCCAGGTGAAAAAGTCCATGGGGACATTATATTCACTCCAGAAACCCATCATGATCACGTTACGCCCACCCGCGGCCGGAGAGCCGACCCCGCCCACATTTAAGGCAAAACCCAGGGTGAAAAGCAAAAATTTTGCCAAAGCCGGATCGTGTTGGATTTCTCCCCCCCTGTTGTTGGCACTCACGGCGCCAAAATAGACAGCCGCCATGACAGGCGTCATGAAGGCACACATAGCATGGGCGGAAATAAAGGATCCTAAAACCGACATGCTGATGGCCAGGACAAAGACAGGGACCATAAACCCCTTGGTCCAGCCCAGGAGCCAACTGGCCAGCCTTTTGTGAAGCCCAACATCCACGACGGCCACCCCCATGGCAAGGACTCCCAAGAGGAACATCGGGGCATCGCCTGCAAAGGTTTTTCCGATCATATTTCGGGGTAAAAGGTGTAAAAAGTAGGCCATAGTCGGCATCAGGATTCCCGTTAACCCGATAGGAATCGCTTCGGTGGCGAAAAAAATGACAGCCATGGGGATGAGGCCGAGCACAATCATTGTCTTTCTGGCCGCCCCCTGGGCATCATGCGCCACCTCCCACTCAATCATCTTGTTGGCAAACCCATATTTTTCCACCGTATCAACCACACTTTCCGGTGTGGGTAAAATAAAACCGATTATAATAAAAACAGCCAACCCAACACAGATCCACAACAAGTTGCTGGCCAAAATTCCGCCACCACCCGGACCATGCTCAATTTCATGACTCATGTGAATAGTCCTCCTCTTCTCCGTATCGTTTTGGTACGTAAAAGGGGATAGGCTTCGTCAATTGCTTTTGCCACCCCACGCTTATTTTGCAAGTGAAACCGTTTTCTCTTATCGTTTTTTGAAAGTCTCAAACATTAGACCTGGCAGGCCCGCATTTCTTCGAAGATTTTCATAAAGACATCAGTCAGTCTCAGGATCCCTACAATTTTTTTATTGCTGGTCACCAGCAAGGATTGGTGGTGACCCAAGACCATTTGATGGATGGCCTCGCCAAGACGGGTGTCTTCCTGGATGTATTCCCCTTCGGTCGGGGTATGCATAAATACCTTTACCTTTTTGTTAGCCCCTTTACTGCAGATTTGGTTCAACGGCTTGTCCCAGAGGGCATACTGTTTCAGCATGGATTTCATGAACTCAGGACTAAATCCTGTCTTGGATAATTTATCCAGATCCTCCATTTCACGATACTTGGGCTCGAGGGCCCCCAAGACATCCAACTGGCTTATCTTACCCACCACGTTCTTGTCCTCATCCAAAACCAAAATGGCCCTGTGCAAATATTTATAGAAAGATCGGTCGAGATCCTCTTGGGCCTTCTCCAGGGCCATAACCGCATCATAAAGGGTCGCCTCCTCATCAACGGTAGCGTACTCTTCAAGAGGGACCATCAAATCTTTGACGATAGGGTCTTTCACTTCAAACCTCCTGTCCCACAGAGTTATGGTTCGCGGAGCGATGTCAGGTAGTGATCAAATTATAGGATTCTTCTTGTTTTGGATTCCTTGGCTCGCCATAGCCTGACCGCCAGCGTCGGGACGGCTCCCGTTCTCCGTTGAAGATAAGCTTTCGAGGACAGGCAGGCGACGGCGGCTGGCTACTGTTTCTTTTAATGTGAAAAGTATCACAAAGGAGCGCATCATATTATGCTTTCTTCCCGCTTGTCAAGGCGTGGTTTTCTCCCCTGATCACCATCAAGGCATCGATTAAAAGCACGGTATAAGGTTTTAGGTGTACGGTATAAGGTCTAAAAACTTGAAATCCAGTATTGTGTGAACCATACACCGTATACCTTACACCTTTAACCTTTTATTTATTTGCTGGTGATCAGGAATTCTCCATAATCTGCCTAGTTCACTTCTTCAATACCGACCTGGGTGAAGCTATGATATCCTTCGTTTTGGCCTCCCTGATACGCTCCTCATGCTCTGCCTTTCTATCGTGAGCCTTTTGGATCTTGGGAATCAGATCTTCGGTCTCACAAGGTTTCATAAGGAAATCGGTCGCACCCAGTCTCATCCCTTCAACAGCCGATTCTACTGTGGCGTGTCCGGTCAACATGATAATCTCAGTCAGCGGCTTGATTTTTTTTATTTCCCGTAGGGTTTCGATGCCACTCATCCCGGGCATGAGAACGTCCAAAACAACGACATCGTAATTGTAATGTTTTATCTTGGCAACGGCATCCTCTCCACTTTGTGAGGTGGTCACATCATAATCGCGAAGGGCCAGACGCTCAGCCAGTGGCTCGCTGAATTTTTCTTCGTCGTCTACGATCAAAACCCGCGTCTTCATGCTGAATCCTCCTTTCAATAAGCTTTAATATGAATTTGTTCCGTTAAACCTTCCCGATAAGCGTATGCGATGCGGATAAGTGAGAGTCTGTTTTTCACCGCCCGCTTCGCTCGAGACACAGAGAGCACAGAGGAGATTTTTTCTTTTGGCTGTTCACCGCTCACCGCGTACTGTTAACTTTTTTTAGATTGGGCCTCCTTTATCTTTTCAAGCAAGCGTTCGATATCAGCCGGTTTCTCTATCAAGTCCACGGCGCCCAGCTTCAAAGCCTCTGCCTCTATTTCCCTTGTGGCATAACCAGTAAGCAGAACGATTTGTGATTCAGGTTTCAGAACCTTGAGGGCTTTGAGGGCTTCAAGGCCGGCCATTTCGGGCATCATCAGGTCCATGACGATCACATCAAAATGTCCACTTTCCGCCAAGCTAAGGGCATCTATGGTAGATGTCGTGGTCGTGACATCCAGACCCCTGACCTGCATGCGCGCAGCCATAGCCTCAAGAAAATCAGGTTCATCATCAACGAGTAACACTTTTTCATGCATAAACCAACTCCAAAAAAAAGTTCGAGGGTTCAAGGAGTCGAGGGGAATTAAAATCGAATCCGCCACACGAACGGCGGATAAATATCGAATATCGAACAAGGAATTTCGAATGTCGAAGGACTAAGGAATGTTGAATTTTGAAGTTTTTTTCCTTCGATATTCTTTATTCGATATTCTGCGGTTCTCTTTAGTAACTCCCCAAGCTCTAATTTTTTTCTACTTTTAAAAGACTTCTGTGTTCTACCCCATCTGGTAAAAAAAGAATAAGTTCCCCCGCCCCTTCATCGAGAGATATCTGTGCCCCCAGTGCATTCATAAGGGCTTTTTCCTTTTGGGATGGAAACAGGTCTTCCGGAATCTTTTCAATGCTTCTCAGATTTGAAAACCTGATGCGAGCCCCGTCCTCCATTTTTTCAACCAAAAGATGAACTTTTTTGTCCTCATTGACTACCTCGATAGCGAAATTAAGGCAGAGCCACAGGAGGTTGTGAAGAATAAAGGGAGTAGTGTTGAGCGGTACCGTCCGTCCGTCCTCCATGTGCTCAATGGACACATCTGCCATGGCGGCGAACCTTTCGGAAAGGGCCACAACAAACCCGAGACTCTCATTTAGGTCGATTTCCCCTGAAAAATGATCTGCGCTGTGAGCGAACCGGTTTAGATTTTTAACAATGCCGTCAGCTCTTCCGACCTGACCCCGGATTTTACCCGCAACGGTTTTGAACCGTTCCAGGTCGATCGGTCTCCCTTTCTCTGCCATTAGGGTGAAATCCTCAAGGAGCCCCGCGTTTTCATTGATGATCGCGAGGACGTTCTTGAT
>JAQYVK010000462.1 GCA_030145585.1 Desulfatiglandales bacterium
GATAAGCCATGACTTGGGTATCATCCGAAAACGCTTTCGAGAACTGGAAGATGCAGAGATGACGATTTAGCTCCCAACAGAACAACAGCGTCCCGTCAGGAGCATGGTAGGCACATTTGGAGGGGATACTCCATGATATGACCTCTATCCTGTTTAGAGGTTAATTGATTGAGGACAATTAATGATGGCATTATTGCAGAAGAAGTCAACCCTGAATTTTTAGGGATAAAATAGGGATATAAAACCCCTATTACCGTTTGAAAGAGTCCATCCATAATGAAAAAAGACCTTGCAACTCTCTAAAATTACAAGGTCTTTTATGATTTTCATTGGCGGAAGTGCATGGGAATCGAACCCACCTGACGAGGTTTTAGCCCGTCACACCGGATTTGAAGTCCGGGAGCCCCACCAGTGAGCTTTCCACTTCCGGGATCTAATTTAATTCGGAATCCCCTCTATGTCAATAATCATGACTTCGCAAGGGGGACTATTACGATAAATGCTCCAAGATGATGCGCAGTATCCTGCGAATGGGTTCGGCTGCACCCCACAGAAGCTGGTCACCGCAGGAAAAAGCGGTGAGATATTCAGGCCCCTGGAGCATCTTGCGAAGCCGTCCTACCGGTACCGTAAGGTGCCCGTTCACGGCCGCCGGCGTCAATTGTTTAAGGGTGGATTCTTTATCATTGGGTACCAACTTCACCCAAGGGTTTCCCTCCCCAATGATATCGGTAATCTCATCGAGGGGCATGTCTTTATTCAGCTTGATGGTAAAGGCCTGGCTATGACAGCGCATAGCCCCAACACGCACGCATACCCCATCCACTGGAACAGGCTTCTCTTCGGTCCCCATGATTTTGTTGGTCTCCACTTGACCCTTCCACTCTTCCCGGGTCTGTCCCGATTCCATGGCTCGATCAATCCAGGGGATCAGACTGGCAGCCAGGGGAACCCCAAATTGCTCCACAGGATGGGATGAATTTCGGAGTTCTTCGGTGACCAATGCATCCACCTCGATCGCCGTGGACGCAGGGTCGCTAATTAATTCCTGAGAAACACGCCCAATAGCAGCCATCTGTGAGACCAGTTCCTTCATATGTTTGGCCCCGCCCCCGGATGCCGATTGATAGGTCATGGAATTGAGCCACTCGACATGATGACCCGCGAACAACCCGGATAGGCCCATAAGCATCAGCGTGACGGTGCAGTTCCCTCCCACATAGGTTTTGATCCCTGAAACCAGGCCCCCATCGATCACAGGTTTGTTGACCGGATCAAGAACGATCACGCTGTTTTTTTCCAGCCGGAGGGTCGATGCAGAGTCTATCCAATACCCTCGCCATTTATTCCTCCGGAGTTGAGGGTAGACCTCTTTCGTGTAGTCGCTCCCTTGACAGGTGACAATAATATCAAGGGGCTCTAAAAGCTTGAGGTCATAGGCATCTTGTAAGGAAGGAATATCGAGACCGATGTCCGGCCCCTTTCCCCCGACATTTGAAGTGGTGAAAAAGATCGGTTCAAATCCCTGAAAATCATTTTCATCAAGCATTCGTTCCATAAGGACGGAACCCACCATGCCCCGCCAACCAACAAATCCAATTTTGAACATTTTTTTTCTCCTTGTTCTGTTTCACTAAACATTCAGCTCAACCGAAGGTCAAAGCGTTATTTTCCGTGCTGGTAAGTATTAAAAATACCACCCGCTCCGCTCGAGACACGGAGTTCACAGAGATGAAATTTTTTTTCATTTGCCGGGATACAAGCCCGCCTGAAGGAACCACTCTAAGCAGGCGGGCCGATATCGGCAAATGAAAACCCTCAGCAGCTGACGCTGTAATTTGAAATCCAAAGAGCTATATTTTAATATAATAATTGGTTTGGAATGACAAATAGAGACCCGAAGGATTATCACATTTTGCTTTTCGGCGTCTCAGCGAAAAGCAAAATAAAAAATACAAACTCTGGGTCCTCTGTGTCTTGTGGTGAAATATATTTAATCAGCCTCCCTTAGGGTGTATTAAGATAAGGACTAAATAGCTTCTACCATATCCCCCAAGGCTTTTCCTACTGAATCATGGACCACAAGGTCTGCATGTTGATCCAGGGCTGTCTCGTCCCGATTGATGATCATCAATTTTGCACCCGCCTCTACAGCCCGGGCGGGGATTGAAGCGGCTGGATAGACCACCAAAGAGGAACCCAACACAATGCAAAGATCACATGCATCCGCGAAGCTTATTGATGCCGCCATCTTGTCCTGAGGCATGGATTGGCCGAAAGAGATGGTTTCCGGTTTAAGCATCCCGGAACAATCATCACAGTAGGGCACTTTGACACCAGATTGGATACGCCCTTCAATGACATCTCTATCATATTTTTTCCCGCAACTGAGACAGGACACTGAAAAGGCGGTTCCATGGATCTCAATAATCTTTTCAGGCGAATTCCCCGCCTTGTGGTGCAGGTTATCGATGTTCTGGGTCACGATAGCCAGCAGCTTACCGACCTTCTCCAAGATCTCGATAGCATGGTAGGCGCGGTTTGGGAGCGCATCTCTCATCAGGCCATAGGAATCTGTGCTCATTTCCCAGTATTTTTCCCGTGCTTTTTCATCTGAAACAAATCTTTGAAACTCAAATTCCGAAGGATCATATTTCTCCCAAAGCCCGCCCGGACTCCTGAAATCCGGAATCCCCGATTCTGTACTCAACCCGGCTCCTGAAAAGATCAGAATATTAGTAGCCTCCCTAATAAGTTCTGCTCCCTTGGCAATCAGCGGGTCCATAGGGCCCTCTCTCCTTTCTGTTCACAACCTGAAAACAAACCTATCCTTGAATCATGGATTAACGCCCTTGTCAACCGTTTACTGTTCCCCTGATCACCATCAAGACATCATCTGCGGCGTTGCCTTCGATCGCTCCTCCCTGCGGCGTATTGATCCATACGCCTCAGTCGTCGTTCCTCGGCGCCTTGCATCTAATACCTTGCTGGTGATCAGGGATACTCCATAAACTGCCAATTTCCTTCCTAATAACAAATTTAGATGATAGATTTGGGTGTCCTTCTCCCTTGCCTTACCGTAAACCGTGCACCGTATACCTTATAACTATTCCTTATCCGGTTCACCTTTCACGATTCACCTTCTACCGTTTGAAGAATTAAAACGGTAGAATATATCATAATTCTTATGATTTTGAAATTATCAATTATTGTGATAAGAAAAAGATTACTTAAGAAAGGGACTATTTGGGAAATGTTTACACTCCACGAAATATATGATCTTGCCATTCAAATCGAAAAGAACGGAGAAGACTTCTTTCGAAATGCAGAGGAAAAAATCTCCGATCCATCTCTGAAGGCCCTATTCCTATGGCTGGCTGAACAAGAAATTAGGCACGGGAAGTGGTTCATGCAGAAAAAAGAGACATCAAAGACCGGATCGGGGACCATTGCATGGGATGAGATGAGCAGCAAGATGTTACAGGATATCGTGGGAGAT
This sequence comes from Desulfatiglandales bacterium, assembly GCA_030145585.1. GTDB lineage: Bacteria > Desulfobacterota > DSM-4660 > Desulfatiglandales > HGW-15 > JAQYVK01. The sequence continues at coordinate 3,500 of JAQYVK010000462.1, forward strand.
CAAAGTTTTTCTTTAAAGGAAGTGGAGATTGACCACATTGATACGGTGGAGGATCTTCTGTCTATTGCTATAGAGTTTGAGGAGGATACGATCATTTTCTTTAGGATGATCAATTCTATCCTGGAGGATGCTGAAAGTCTGGGGGGTCTGGATGAGATCATCGAAGAAGAGAAACACCACATTGAAGCCCTACGGGATTATCAGGAGAAAGGTGAACAGGACTTGACGACTATAAAGGAAAAACCTTGAGGGAGGATATGCCACATGAATGAACTGTCGCAATATGTTGATGTCCCATGCCGGTACTTTGAAAAACAGGGTCCCAGCAATACGAAAAAGGTCCTTGATGCGGTTTCGAAGCGGGCTGAGGCCCTTTCCATTAGAAAAGTACTCGTTGCTTCCCATAGCGGCAGTACGGCCTTTGAAGCCCTGGAAATTATTGATCCCGACATTCAAATTATCGCGGTAACCGGTGTAACCGGTTTTAAGGAACCCAACTCGCAGTCGCTCCCCGAGGAGGCCCGGAAAGAATTGGAATCAAAAGGGGTCCAGGTTTTAACCGCCCAGCATGCCTTTGGAGGTGTGGGGCGGGCAGTCCGAAACAAACTCTCGACCTTTCAGGTGGATGAAATAATGGCCTATACGCTCAGGACCTTTGGACACGGCACCAAGGTAGCCATCGAACTTACTTTAATGGCAGCAGATGCCGGTCTCGTGCGGACCGATGAAGACGTCATATCTGTAGGGGGATCACGTAAAGGGGCGGACACCGCACTGGTCATCAAACCCGCCAACACCCACAACTTCTTTGACTTGAAAGTCAGACAGGTCATTTGTAAACCCTCAGGGTTTTAATTCCCCTCCCTCGATGGCTTCCAGCCCGTAGGGCTTACAGGCCGGAGGGTAGAGCCTACGCCTCAGGGAGGAGGGGAGCGGGTTGATCCTCCCCATCGGAGGTTGTGTCGTAATTGACAACTATAGGTATATAGCAGTTTGGTCATTCCGGGCTTGTAGCTGACTGTAGATGCTTAATTTCTTACAGTCAGCATGACCCGTGGTTCGACAGGCTCACCACCCTGAGCGGCTGGTTGTAATGGTTTATTTTCACAACCGGCAGTCGAAGGGGAATCCAGCGCTGTCTCAAGTCTTACGTTTCTGGATGCCGGATCAAGTCCGGCATGACGGGTGGAATTCAGGCACTTTTTTGAATTGTGACACTCCCCCATTGAAGGGGAGGAAGGGTTTTGAAGTTGATAGAGATGCCCCTCACTGGCACGTGGGAGGCTTTACTGGGTCTAAATCGAAGAGCTCATCGGGTTAAGGCGGCGCTTCGATAGAAAGAGAGGTTAATGTATGCTTTCAGAACAAAAAATGGATAGATATTCAGACGTCCTGATCTGGGCCATCAAGACCGCAAGAAAAGGGTCATATCGTAAAAATGACATCTTTTTAATCAGGTCTCAATTGGCCGCATTAAAACTGGCTGAAATCCTTCATGCCAAGCTTCTTGACATGGGCATGAATCCGGTCCTCCGAATAGGATTGACCTCAGGCATGGAACGAAACTTTTACGAAAAGGCCAACCAACGCCAATTGGTTTTTCATCCGCCGGGGGAAAAGAGACTCTATGAGAACCTAAACGGCGGCATCTATTTGATAGCGCCCGAATCCCTGACGCATCTAAAAGACGTTGATCCTGACAAAATTGGTAAAACGGCCATATCCATGAAACCTTATAGAGATATATTAAACAAACGGGAGGAGAAAGGGCTGTTTGGGTGGACCCTTTGTTTGTTCCCAACACAGGAGCTGGCCAAAAAGGCCGGCTTGACCATAAAACAATATACCGCTCAGGTCATCAGGGCCTGTTACCTGGACAAAGCGGACCCGGTTCAAGCATGGAAATCCATTTACAAGGATGCCATTTCCATAAAGCGATGGTTGAACGGTTTGAATGTCAAATACTTACATATTGAATCCAAAAACATGGATCTCAAGATATTACCCGGGGAAAAAAGGCGGTGGGTTGGCATTTCGGGTCATAACATTCCAAGTTTTGAAATTTTTCATTCCCCGGATTATCGAGGTACAGAAGGGGTCTATTATGCGGATCAATCCTCCTATCGAAGCGGAAATATTGTCAAAGGGGTTCGACTCACATTCAAGCGTGGTTCTGTGGTAAAAGTAGAAGCCAAAAAAGGAGAGGCTTTTATAGCCAAACAAGCGACCATGGATAAAGGGGCAGGCAGGGTAGGGGAGTTTTCCTTGACGGATAAGCGTTTTTCACGGATTAACCGTTTCATGGCCAGTACCCTCTATGATGAGAACTACGGGGGACCAAATGGGAATTGTCATCTCGCCTTGGGTTCTTCTTACTCCGATAGCTATGATGGGGACCACGCCCGATTGACCAAAGATCGAAAGGAGAAACTCGGATTCAATGACTCGGCCCTGCATTGGGATCTGGTCAACACAGAGAAGAAAACGGTTACAGCGCATTTAAATTCGGGTAAAAAAATCCTTATTTATGATAATGGGCGTTTCCTGTACTAGAAGGTAAGGGTTGGATCTGGATTGAACCATAGGCCCCGTAAGGGACTGATGGTTGGTCTGATTCGTCACCTCAACGAATCAGACCAAAAAAATAATTCTCTCTGAGGCCTCTGTGTACTCAAGCGACCAATGGGAGCTGCCGGTTGTAGAGGCTAACTTTCACAACCGGCTTCGAAAGAGAAAGGGCGAGAGAAAAAACAAACCCTCTTTCCTGCATTGCATAGCTTGGACCCTCAGCCAAACGGATGGTTTATGGTATTAATTAATCGTTGATTTGGGATAAGGGCGATGGTCTATAAATTATTGGCCGATCTTGTCACCCTATTGCATTTCTGTTGGATCCTTTTTATCTTATTCGGGTTCATTCTTGCCTTAAAACGATGGAAGATCGCCATCCTTCACTTGGTCGGACTCATCTATGCCCTCGTTCTAAACATTAGGGGATGGTATTGTCCCTTAACCTATCTGGAAAATTATCTCCGCTCTCTACATGATACAAAGACTTCCTATGCGGGAGCCTTTATTATTCGCCAGGTGGACCGTTTCATTTATCCGGACTTGCCTGAAAAGGTTATAAGGATAGGTGCTATTGCACTGGTTTGCCTGTATATATTGGGTTACGCTTATCTTGCTAAAAAACACAACCTTTTAAAATGGCTCAAAAAAAAATGAGCATGTAAAAAACCCCGACCAAAGGTCAGGGCTTTTTTAGACCCGCAGACCAAGCTAGCATCCCCGGGGGTTTATTTTAAGTGAAATGTGGATTATTAACTGATTGGTAGGTTAAAGGTTAGGCTGATAGTTAAAGGGTCAACAGGGTAACTCATAAAAAGTGACTGGTTGGTTCAGAAATGATGTAAAAGGCTTCCCCAGATGTCGTTATTTCCCGCTGGACAAGTCTTTATATTCTTCAAAGTCTATTTGAAGTTGCCCGGCAAAAAAGTTGCACGCGCACCCGAGAAGCCTCATAAGTGCCGCCTCAAACCCCCTTCATTCAAGTATAACCTTTGGAGGTCTACGACCATCACGTGGTTTTATTTGTTATTGCTGAAGTTGGACAGCACCTATACCTTATTTATAACTGCTCTTGTCCTTAAAATAAGATCTTAAATTGCATTGTAAAGGTGTGGATGAAGTTTTTTTTAACTGAGGAAGGTTACAAAAACTAGATGTTTGGAAAATGTTTCATGAATTGAATGACTTCTTCCCTGTGGGGGATCCCTTTTCGGGCTCCAATTTCCTTACATTTAATGGCAGAAACCGCGGACGCGAAATGCATGCAAGCGGCCATATCCCATTCCTGGAGAAGTCCATAAATGTAAGCCCCATGATACACATCGCCGGCTCCTGTGGTATCCTTGGTTTCGACAGGAAAGGCCTTTTGGAAGATAACCTTCGCACCATCCCATCCAATGCTTCCATTTGAACCCAACGTGATGACCACTTCTTTTGGGCCCAGTTGTCTTAGGGCATCGAGAGATACCTCAGGGGACACATGGGGCCCTGACAGGGGCTCAGCAAAACTTTCGGAAGCAATCAGAATATCCACGAGAGACGCCAGCTCGCTGGCCCCTGCCTGCCCGGTGGCCCCTTCCCGCATCGTGCCCGCATCCATAACCACTTTCAATCCCATGGCTCTTGCCTGACCGACAGCCTCCATGGAGGCTTCTATCATGAGATCGTCAAGGTGTAAAATTTTAGCTTGAGGGAACGGCCTGAGGTCTACATCAGACGTTTTCAAGTGGGGTACACTCCCTCTATGCCAGAAAATGCTCCTCTTCCCCGTCTTTTCGGTGATAGCAATAAACGCAAATTGGGAGGTGTAACCTGGCGTGATTTTTAGGCAAGTAGTCTCTATTTTTTCTTCTTTGAGTCCCTTCAGTATTTCAGCACCATTTGGATCATCAGAAATGGAACCGAAAAAAGCCGTCTTAATGTCGAGTCTGGAGAGGGTAACCAGTGCTGTGGAAGCAGGCCCCCCGCATTGGAATTGGATGTCTTTCAGTTCGCCTTTACCATCTTCATGGGGGTAGGATGGGATTCTGCCAAGGCAATCAAAACAGGCCTGACCGAGACCGATGACCTGGATCTCGTCGAAGTTTTTATTCATCATGATTCCAAAACATTAAAAGACCAAAAAAATATCACGAAAAGGGGAAAGAAAGAAAACATGAAATAAAAAGGTTGTCTGAATGCTGATAACCGGTCATTAATGCTTTTTCGCTTATCATTTTTCACCGTTTAATGTTCACCCATTTATAGTAACTCTTTCTTTCGTGTTTTACTTATTTCGTGCTTTCGTGATCGTTCTTGTATTTTGACCGCCAATGGATGAAAGTCAGCGGTGAAAATCAATATGCACTTGCTGGCTTTGGGTCCATTCATCGAATTTTTTACGAAGCCATCGTTTGAACAGCAACCTTGTTTGTGGGATTAAAATGAGCAATCCCGCTATATCAGTAAGGAACCCTGGTGTTAGCAAGACAATCCCTGCCACAAGGATTAAGAGGGCATCGAGCATTCCCTCGGCAGGCATCTCCCCCCGATTCAGGGCATCCCTGACTTTTGTCATGGTATGTAGCCCCTCTAATTTCGCCAGGTAAGCGCCTATGATTCCGGTTAGAATCACTATGATAACCGTATTCAAAGCGCCCAGAAATGAGCCCAGTTTAATGAGTAAATAGATTTCCAAGACAGGAATGATTGTAAACGCCAGAAACAGCTTCAACAACATAGTCTTATTCGGAGCCTTCCTTTAATTTATCCAGCTCCCTCCTTATTTTATCCATATGATCATTTATCTTATCATTCAAAGGTGATGATGGATAATCATCAACGAGTGCCTTGAGTAAACCGTAGGAGGAAACAAGCAGTTCCTCCTTCCGGGTGGGGTCCTCCGTGTTCTTAGCCATTAAAAATAATTTTGCTGCTTTATTCCTCTCACGGTTTATGAGCTTATCTACTGCGAATCCTTTGAGTCTGCCCGTTTCGGGGATCATCTCTTGGGAACGCTCAAGGGCCTCAAGTTTGGTAATCGCCTCTTCAAATTTCTCTTCCTCGATTAACTCTATGGCCGAAGTCAGAGTTTGGTTTTTTTGAAGCACACTGATATTCACCTCTTTCTGATATTTGTCTTCAGCCAAATCCACACTTTCCAACGCCTGATCAACGGTATCGACATCAGGGCCTTCCTCTAATGTTAACCTGCGCTTTATGAGAAGTATCTTTGCACTTTGAAATTCGTGCTGCTTGATCAACCGATCAACCTCCGTGAGGACCTCCTTAATGGTTCCTTTATTCCATACATCTGTCTCAATATGGGCAGTACCGGGAGAGGACACGTCACTAAGGGCTGTTGTGGTTTCCTTGTCCATCAACTTTTTTTCCGCCCGCTTGAAAAGGGCCTCTTTGTCCTGGATATCGTCGGTCAATTTCTCATAGATCCGCGAAGCATCTTCCTTCTTGCCCAATTCAAGCTGCCATTCGATAAGATTGGCCCGGAGGAGCATGAGGTCGGGTTTACCTTCCATTTGCCGTACGATCCGGCCTCCAATATTCACGGCTTCCTTGAACAATCCCCTTTCTGCAAGAGAAAACGAAAAGAGGAGACCTATTTCAGGGGTGAGAGAATCCGAACCATAGGAGGCTTCCAGCTCGAGACACTGGTTGATCACCCCTTGATAATCCCCATCGAGATAAAGGTTCATGATTCTTCTTCTCTCCCGACCGAATCGATTCAAAACTTGCTCGTCAAGTTGTCTCTCGGACTTCTCCCTCAAAAAGTATTGTTCGTCCAGGGAACTCAGATTGTTAAAAAGGGCCTCTATGACCTCTTTGTAATCATAGGGCGATGGGTTCTTGGACGCTTTTTTAATAGTCTTGTATGTGTCTAATAGGATTTTCGCAATCTCCTTTTCATCTTCAGATCCTTTTTGTTCCTCTAAAAAACGGGAGAGGGTCGCGATTCTTTCATCGATCTTATCCGCAGGTAGGGATGGAGGGGTTAAGGTATAAGGTTCAGGGCTTAAAACGACTTTTTTCGTCTCCGGTACACAACCCAGAACGGCATAGGATATCAACACCAAGATAATGATGATGTTAATATGATAGGATTTGTTCATGTTCATCTCCTTTGAGAGGGCCTGAAGGCTCAAATATTCTTCTGAGTCTTAAAGCATCCCCGTTTTCTTCCACATAGGAGAGCAGCTGAGAATGATTCTCCGTTCTTTCTTTATCCTTGGCGCCCATTGGAAGTCCCGTAGTGGATGAAACGGTTATTGGATGGAGGTCCTCATCATGGCCCAACGGCATCGATTGGATATCAAAAACCAGATCTGCTACCTCTAGCCATTTCTTGTATTCCAGACTGTTGGAAATAGCATTTGCTGTATCGATCCACAGGGGTAAAGCCCCGGAAGCCCCATAGATGGACACCCGTTTCCCTTTCATGGGGCGATTGTCATCATATCCTACATAACTTGCAATAACGTAGCCTTTCTCGATCTCAAGCAGACCCATCTCTTTTTTTGGGCCTGGGATAAAACCGACAAAACTCGAATTTGTAAAACGGTTGGACGTCCCGGTTTTGCCAAAACTGGGTATCGGAACATCGATTTTATCATTTTCCATGTCCAGAGAGACCCGGACGGCATCTTTTGCCTTTTTGCCGGTTCCATTCACCATCACCATACGAAGGATCTCGGTAACCAGACCGGAGATTTTGGTCGACAGAACGGTTTGGGGTTGAGGTCTATATTCCCAGATTGTCTCCCCTTCTCTGTCCTCGATACGGGTGATAACCGGCACCAGGCCGGCGGATGATCCCTTTGCGAGTTGGTATACTTTTCCGGTCATGATCGTTTGATAAGTAAGAGCCGCATCCATGATACTTATGGAATTGGCGCCGAGGGGAAAGGAGAGAACCGGTTCTAATTCAGAAAAAATACCCATTTTTTTAGAAAGTTGGGCGACATAAGTGAGATTGACGAGGGTCCGGAAATCTCTTACTTTATAAAGCAATTCAGGATCATATCTTTTATTGGCCAGCATTTTTTGATAATTGTCCTTTAAATGGGACTGGAGCAGATCTAAGGCTTTGGAGGGAATGAGATCATCGATCCATATCTCCTCCGCTTTCATGTTCTCAAGTCTACCCGATACCCACTCCGGGGATATGGGTTGGAGTCCGGGTGCTCGCATCGACTCATCAAGATCCGTATATACCACTCTGAAATCTCGACCATCCACTTCCTTGAAATAAAAAAACCGAAGCCTATCAAACAAGTCGGGGGCGGTTAGGTGCTTCAGGGCTTCAAACTTTCGCTTCATTTCGAAATTGAGGGTTTTTAACCTCTCAAAGCTGTACCGAGAGATCTGAATATGATCGGTGTTATTTGGATCCAATACTTTGTCAGGGAGCTTCAAATGAAGTCTTTGGAGGTTCGCAAGGGCATCGTCGTAGCCCTCAAATATCAAGTCAGCCTCGATTTCCTTCGTCGACACATTGAATGCCGCCCCCATAACGGCCGCTTCGTTGACGACTACGCCATGCCTATCTCTTATCCGTTCAACATAGGCCTTGTAGGTTTCGTCTTGTGTCCTGTCCAGACCCACCAGCTCAACCACTTGTCGGAACTCACTCATGTTGAGGCGATCTGTGAGGTGATAGAGGAGCCACACGGTAGCTAAATTTTCCGACATAACGCCTGCCCAGGCCATGGATATTTTATCTGATTTTGGTGCATGGTCCGGTCTCGGGACATAATTGGTGGCCTGAAAATGGAACAGGTCCTTCATGTTGAGCAATGGGTCCAGACTGTTCCATTTGAGTTGGAGGGCGGCAGTATAGACCAGGGGTTTGAATATCGAACCGAGCTGCCTCTTGGCATCTACCGCTCGGTTGAAATAGCGGTCATGGAACCCACCCACCATTGCTTTGATCATGCCATCCCTGAGCACAACAATCCCCCCGTTCAATTCCGGAATCTTTGAGAGTAGTATTTTTTGATGAGAACTTGCCTCTGATTTTGTCAACAACACAGGCACCAGATCGCCTTGTTTAAAATTTTTAAGGAAGTCTGGAACATGACTTTTTCCGAATTCAGCCCAGTTACCGAGTTCCCCCTGCAGCCACGCTTGACCGGAAGCCTTGAGCCCATTAAAGTCAATCACACCTCCGCCGTCATCCCATGCGACCGTGATGTAAGATTTGCGTTGAGCATTGTTTATCTGAGTGATGCGACTCAGGAAAGGGATCTCCTCTTTCGGCTTTTTCAATGGCTGCTCAGCCGGCTCAAAGTATCCGTCTTCAGCTCCCATTCCTTTATAACCGGACAATTTCACATCCATGAGAGGCAGGTGCCTCCTGATACTTTTCAACGCACCTTCCTGGATTTCTTTGCTGATGGAGGTGTAGACCTTTATCCCGGAAGTTGCGATATTATCCACGCCTTGCTCTCTGAGGATGGTTCTGAAATAATCCGATTCTAACTGGTCGCGAATATAATCAAGAATCACATTCAATCCGAAGGTCACTTTCCCCTCTTTGAAAGGGACCGGCTTTTCCTTTGCAGCCGTGTACTGTTCTTCGGTGATGAAACGCATCATAAACATATTCCTGAGGACGTAGTCCTTCCGAAGTTTGGCCTGTCGCCTGGCCTCCAATTTATCCGTTTCAGTTCTTTTTGTGAATGGATTATATTTATAAGGTCCCTTCACCGATCCCGCAATAAATGCCGCCTCTATCAGGTCGAGATCGTCTGCCTCTTTGTCAAAAAAATATTGTGAAGCTATCCCGATACCCCGGCCAAACCCTGTTACAAAAAACTGATTGATATACATTTCCAGGATTTCTTCTTTGGTATATTTTTGTTCAAGAAGCAGGGCCTGAACCAGTTCTTTCAGCTTTGCCTTATACGACCTCTTTTCTCTTTTAAAGATATTTTTAGCTGTTTGCTGCGTAAGGGTACTGCCCCCCTGCATCACCTTTCCTGAGCTTATATTTGCGACAAAAGCTCTCATAATGGCCGTTACATCAAATCCCGGATGGGTAAAGAAGTGTCGATCTTCGGATGCGATAACCGCCTTGATGAATATGGGAGGAATATCCTTATAAGGGGTGTATTTGCTGTGTGTTTTATTAAAAAAAACCCCGATTATACTGTTCCCATTATCTGAATAGACAGGACTCTCAGAAAAAATAACCCTATTGATGGCTCCCCTCTCTATATGGTTCTTGGTGGATCCGGCCACCTGGATATAGAAAGAAAAAAGAAAAATGGACGGTATCAAGATTAAAACGAGAAGGGAAAGAATGGTGATCTTAAGTTTCCCCATGTTTTTGAACGTCGAAAAAAATCCCTTGTTCCTTGATGTTGGTTTGTCTTTGGTCCTCAATCTAAGCCTCATCAATACCAGGAAAGAACCCGGTCTCTAATGATTGCCTTCAGGTCCATACCCTTATTTTTTAAAGCTCGACGTCCATATTTCATGTTTGCCTCAATCAAATACCACGTTCCGTGATCTTGAATGAAATCAAGCCCAACGTCATCAAAACGACATTTTCGGGCCATTTCCTGAGCCATCCCTATGATTTCCCGGGGAATATTATCAAACTTGATAATCCCTCCCTGAAAAATATTGGTTTTAAAATTCCCGGGAGGGCTTTCACGCCAATAGGCGAGAATAGGCTGATAATCAATAAGAATCACCCGTAAATCTCGATCATGTGGCAGGTATTCCTGGATATAGGCAACATGGGTAAGTTGCAAATATTGTTCCAGTTCTTCTGTATTCGTGATTTTAAAAACCCCTCTCCCTTGGGAGGAGGCCCTGGGCAATTTGGCAATAAAAGGAAACATAAAATCCTTTAAGATGTCATCATGATGTCGACGGTAATAAAATCTGGTCTGGGGATGGGGTATTCCCAACATGTAAAAGAGCGTGGTCTGCTTTATTTTTTCATCTGCATAAAGATGGGTCTCCAGACTTGGAAAGATCTTCTTTCCCATGGTTGTAAAGAATTGGGCGAAGTTTAAAGTTGGATCGAGAATCAACTCGGCTTCTTCCATCAATTTCCTTTCACTGCGTGTATAATCCAAAAAGTTCGGTTTTACCCCAAGGGTCATCACTTCAGGGAGGCCTTCCAACCGACGTCCTATCGCGATGAACGGCGGTATATGTTTGTCCGGTTTGAACCTGACAGGTTTATGCCTGTCCGGTTTGAACCTGACAGGTTTATGGCTGTCCATTTGTTCCCTCCCTATCGAGGACATCCCCCTTTTTTAATATGTTGAGGTCTTCCTCTGTTGAAATATCCTTATCGTGATCGGATGCACAGCCCACCTCGAGCATAATCTAAACGTAAGAGGACATTCTGTAAGAGGAAGTCTAAACCATCGGGAGGTCTGACGTGAAGGCGCTTGAATTTTGGCCCCCTAAAGGACCACACCACAGCATCTTTATCCGGGCAAGGGCCTAAGAGAAAGATATCAGGAAAGAGTATGAAAAACAACTTCTTAAATGGATTTTAATGGCACCTGTAATCGCGACCGGGAGGTCGCTCCTACAGGATGGTTCGGTCATGATCAGGACCAACGGCCGTCTTTTACAGACGGCAGAAGAAGCCCCGACTATTAGACTGGGTTTCTTTACCTGGGGAATTTCAGGGAAATCTTTTCTCCCTTCTCTGATCTCTTCATTTTAATGGAGATTTCTATACTCCCATCGCGGATCCCCAGCGCCAGGGGAACTTTTCCTTTGTCCCCTTCCACATGTGTAATCCCCCGCACCGCTTCAATAATTTTCCCGCCGATTTCTGAACCTGGGTTGGGAAGTATACCCTTTCTGTATTCGGCCGTAACCCTCACCATCCCCTCTTTGGACTGGGCGATGGAAATCTTTTCTGCATTTGCGTTGATCCCGTGCAGGGCCGCTAATGCTAGCCATTTCAGCGCCGCTTCATCCTTGTCATCATCCTTTTCCAGGGAGGACATTTCCTGGAGAGGATCCGTGGTCGCGTAACAATCACAGAGTTCCTGAACTTTAAGGTGCATGGTTTGCTTGTCTTTCATGGCAGTCGCCTCCTTTCCAATTTGTCTTTTACAATCTATACATGATGTTACGAAAGACAAGGGGCAATCCTTACCCCCCTTTGACTCCACTATCAGACAGCCATCTTAGGACGTCCCTGGATTTTTCTCTAGCCTTCTCCAGGATTTCCTCTAGTTCCAAGTCTAATAGTTTTCGATCTTCCATCACAAGTTTTCCATTAATCATGGTATGAACGACATCGTTTCCTCTCGCCGCATAGACCAAATGAGAATAAGGATTATACATGGGGGTTAGATGCGGTTTTTTGATATCAACGACAATAATATCGGCCTTTTTGCCCTCTTCGAGTGACCCCGTCATCGACTCCATTCCGAGGGCCTTGGCGCCCTCGATTGTGGCCATCCTCAAAACTGTCGTGGCATCCATAACCGTCGTATCCATGTTATTCAATTTATGAAGCTTGGCAGCCATATCCATCTCCGTAAAGAGATCGAGGTTGTTGTTTGAAGCGCATCCATCTGTGCCCAGGCCGATGATCATGCCTTTATGAAGCATCTCAGGGATGGGGGCGATGCCGGAGGCAAGTTTCATGTTGCTCTCCGGGTTGTGAATAGCTTTAACACCCTCTTGGGCCAGTACCTCGATCTCTTCTTCCAGGAGATGTACACAGTGATCCGCGATCAGATGGGACCCTAAGAGATCGAGGGCCTGGAGATGCTCAACCGGGGTTCTGCCATAGCGTTCCTTTATATCATTTAACTCGTTTACAGTCTCCGCAAGATGGGTTATCAAAGGCACATTGTACTTTAAGGCCAGTTCATTGGCTTTCTGGAGAAGATCCGGACTGCAGGTGAACAAGGAGTGAGGTTCTACCGCAATAGACACAAGGGGATCGTCCTTCCATTTGTTGATCAAAGATTCAGAATATTCGAATCCGTTTTCAATGGTCCCATAATTTGGGGAATCAAAATCATAGAGGACCTCGCCCACCAGACATCTCATCTCCGCCTTCCTCGCCGCCTTCGCCACTTCATCTTCAAACAAATACATGTCGCAAAAGGTCGTCGTGCCAGACAGGATCATTTCGGCACAGGCCAGAAGCGTACCCGCATGGACAAAATCCGCATCCATCCGGCTTTCAACGGGAAAGATATAATTGTTCAACCAGTCCATCAGGGGAAGATCATCTGCGAGTCCCCTGAAAAGACTCATGGCCGCGTGGGTATGTCCATTTATCAATCCCGGCAAGACAATACCGCCGTCCGCGTCAATAACCTTTTTCCCTGTGATTTTTTCCTGGTCCATTTGCCCGACAATCTTAATGGTATCGTCCTTTACGCCGACTACACCCCCTTCAAGAAGCCTGTTTTCGGGATCCATGGTCAAGATGGTCCCGTTTTTTACAATGACATCCAGATCCTGCATATAGATCTCCTTTTCATTCTCTATTATCCGGAGCCGACACACTAAGCGGGCAGGGCACCTATAATCGCTATATCCTCTATTTTTGCACCACCAGAATTAGCATAAAAAATAAACAATTGAAAGTTGTGATGTATCATTGTAATAAAAGGGGAACCATTGAACAAATCATAATAGTTCAGCCACTAAGACACTAAGTCACAACGAAAAGATGCTAATTTCAAAACTATATATAAAGGGAAGAATTCATTCCTAAAAAAATCAGATACCGCTGTTCTTTTTTGTAAGTAGTTTTGAATTTTCTAAGTATCTTAGTGCCTTCGTGTCTTAGTGGCTGAACTTTTACAACAAATCGATGTTTTTGGGGAGTTATTGACTATGAAAATTGATCTCCACATCCATTCCACTTGCTCCGACGGCCGAATGCCCTTGGAGGAAATCTTCCAAACGGCTCGTCGGAAAGATATAGGATGCATCTCTATCGCCGATCACGATTCAATCGACTGTCAAGAAGCTGCAGAGGCATTGGCCCGTCAATATGATATGCAGTATATTTTTGGTCTTGAGTTGAATGTATCATTTTCGCACCCCGGCTATCGGAAGGGAAAGCCGGTCTCCCTAGATTTTCTTGGCTACCAGTATGATATTCATGATCAGGCACTTGTTAAAAAACTCCAGGACTTAAGGGCCTACAGGAGAAAGAGGGCGGACCAAATCTTAAAAAACATCAATCATGAATTGGTCAAAGCCAATCTTGAGGCGTTTACCCCGGAGGACCTTAACGAGATTCAAAACTCTGTGGACGGGACACTAGGACGGCCGCATTTGGCCGATTACCTGGTGAAAAGAGGAATCGTTTCGAATAAACAGGAGGCTTTTGATCGATATCTGGTTAAATGCAATGTGCCAAAAATGCCCCTCACTCTTTCAGAGGCTTCGGGCTTGGTGAGGGGTGCGGGTGGAAAACTGATCCTGGCCCACCCTAACCATCCAAGGGGGACATCCCTTATATCTTTTACATCCTCATTAAGTGAACAACAGAACATCATTGAAGAGACCATGCTGCCGTATATAGATGGGATCGAATGCTGGCATTCCAGTCATGACGAAGGGACGACAACTTCCTATCTTGTGTTCTCAAAGCGGTTTGGACTCATGGTGACGGGGGGGTCTGACTGCCACCAAAACCCGGTGCTTATTGGTACCCTAGATGTCCCGGGCTATGTGGCAGAACAGTTTGATCTTCCAGAAACAGTTTCGCGGTGAGATTCTTTTCCTTCAAAGGCCTGTCATGCCATTGAACCAAAGCCTTACGGGCGACACCATAGGCGTTTCCGGCACTCCAAAGGAGCCACCCGCGGGTCTCTGACTCATCCAGGGCACGGAGTTGCTCAAGAATATAATCCTTGTTAAAACGATCGGCGCGGTAGGGAAATGCCTGAATCCAGGGTCGAAGAGTCGCCGTCGAGTCCTTCAAAATATCGGAAAATCTCCTGCAGGCTTCAGAGACCATAAAATAAGGCCGATTCCCTGGTTTAGGGATCCCCTGAAAAGGCATTGAGAAGTGGGAAGGATAAATCATGGGAGAGATAACATCAGAATACTTTACCAAGTCTTCTATTTTTTGACCGGTCATCTGGACGTCTTCCGGCCGGCCCCAGGCCATGATCCCAAAAACATCGATGGATATGAGTACTTTTGAAGAAGCCAACTCTTTTCTTGCTTCGGCCAAAAACTGTGTAATGATTTCATGTCTCCGAAACTCTTGGGGCTCCTGCATGATTCGAGCGGTAGGATAACGGATGTAGTCGAATTGAATTTCATCAACACCCATGGTGGCCAGTTCTCTGGCAATATCCAGGTTGTATTTTCGAACCACAGGGTGGGCGGGATCGACCCAACCTCCCTTGCCGTACTCCTTGATGGGCTTTCCAGTGAATTTTGAGCGTAGGGCCAATTCGGGTCTTTTTTCAGCCAACAGTGGATCGAAGAAAAGCACGAGGCGGACCCCGACATGAAGGCCCTTTTCATGAAGATAATGAATCAGCTTGTCCGGGTCCGGGGTAACGGGGTAGGTACATGCACCGATTTCTCGAGCCAAACCCACCTCTGATGGAAATGAAAGTCTCCCGAGCATGTCCTTGCCGTCAAGAATGACCGTATTACCCTCCGGACTGATCACATCATCGACCAACCGTCTTATCTTCTTAGAACCCATGGAATAACGGTTGACATAAATACCTTTGGATTCGAAATCCCTATTTTTGGGAATGGTCTTGGCCTCGACGGGGGTGGATCGAGACAGGGGAATGTGGAGACGTTGTTTGGGTCGAATCAAAGACCCCTCTATGCCGTTTAAATCTCTAATTTGGTTGATTAAATCTCCGATGGTAACGGCTTCGGTCAATGAAAAATAATGTCGTGCGATTTTATTGAGGGAATCTCCGGTCCGAACCAAATGTATACCCTCTGTATCCTTTTGGATATCAATTGCATGGATTTCCGGCGGCGAGAAAAAATTTCCGCAAGCCAAGAGCCACAACAACAATCCTGAAATATTAGAAAAAGACTTTAGTTTCAACATGTTGGCTGTTAACATCCCCAACTTTTCAGTTTTCCCGCGAATCGTGTGCCCCCTTACTGAGCAAACATCATGCCACCTGATCTCCAGCTGTCCGGCTGAAAGATATTTCACGCCGGACAGCC
>JAQYVK010000463.1 GCA_030145585.1 Desulfatiglandales bacterium
CAGTGCCATTCCCATACCGCCCAAACCTACGATACCCAGTTTCCATTCCCGATCTGAAACCAGGATCTTTTTTATTTCCATCAACAGATCGTGGACACCATATCCGATACCACGAACCCCAAACTCTCCAAAATGAGAGAGATCTTTCCTGACCTGGGCGGGATTCACTTTGCACAGCTTTGCAAGTTGTTCGGAAGAGACAACCAGGGTTCCCCTTTCCCCTAATTTCTCGAGGGGCCGGGAGTAAATGGAGATGCGTTCAATGGTGGCATCAGGGATTTTTGATTCTTTACGCATGGATCATCCTAAAACAACAATCCCGGCGGTTTCCCAAAAAGTCAAATATCAAAAAAAAGAAACGGTATCTCTCCTCCCACGAGGTTCAGATAGCCGAAGACCGTCATCGCCGGATTCATGTCTTATTTTATCATGTTATGGAAACTTCACACAAACATTTATATTCACTCTGGTCCAAAACAGACACCGGAGTTTACTAAAGACGCCCGTGAGAGGGCCGTGAGACATATTAAGGCTACCAACACTCTATCCTCTCAAGTCATCATTGAAGTCGTATATATTTTGGATACAAATGGTTTATTATAACCTAAATTGATCCATCGGGAGACCACCCTGCACCCGGAAAGCCGGTTTGGTGAGCCGCCCATAAGATTGTGAATTTATGCACATAACAGGGGGTAAAAAAGGGGGCCCTTTGAACCTGACCCCCTCGTTACCTAGTTTTATCCGCCGAAACTCTTGACGGTGGCTTCCAACAAGGGTCCCAGATCGGGGATCTTGAAAACCAAGATGAAGCAAATCAACAGGGCGTAAATACAGAGGGCCTCGATGAGCGCCAGACCGATAATCATGGTCGTCATGATTTTACCGCCAGCCTCGGGATTCCTTGCTATTCCCTGAAGTGCGCCATTGACGGCATACCCCATTCCGATGCCGGTCCCAAGGGCTGCAATAGCGATACCGAAACCAGAAGCGATCGCAATCCCGAAAAAGGTCCACATTTCCGCAGCTTGGACGTCTCCGCCATCAGCAAGAGCAAATGAAGCCATTCCCAGAACGAGAATCACAGCCAAAAGGCCAATTACACTTTTCTTCGACATAATCTCCTCCCTTCTTTTTATTTTGCCTTCTTCCAAAAAATTGTATTTTACAGACTCAACGACACGGTCAAAACAGTTGATCTTTTCGAGTTGACGATGTTCATATCGCCGTTTTTTCTTCCTAAACCGATTTTTTTACGGAAGTTTAATGGGCTTCTTCCATTGCCCCGGCGAAATAAACGATGGAAAGGAGCATGAAAACGACCGCCTGGATAAAGCTGACCAAGACGCCCAAAAATAGGAGAGGCAACGGGACCAGATAAAGCCCGGCGAGGGCGAAGAGGATGCCTAGGATTTTTTCCTTTCCAAAAATATTCCCGAAAAGTCGTACTGACAGAGACATAACACGAGCCACATGCCCGATCAATTCAATAAGCAACATTAGCGGCGCTAAGGCCCATACGGGCCCCAGAAAGTGCTTGATATATTTGACACCATGAAACTTGATTCCGATGATGTGGGTTAAAGCAAAGGTGCAGAGGGCGAGGGAAAGGGTGGTATTGATATTTGCCGTAGGTGAAAAGAAACCCGGAGCTAGACCTATCAGGTTACTGAAAAGAATGTAGAGGAAGACCGTAGCGATGAAAGGGAAAAAGGCTCTCCCTTCCGGCCCGGTAATCTCTACCATAAAATCTTCCAGGCCTCCAACGACCATCTCTAAGACGTTCTGGCCCTTTCTCGGGAGCAATCGAATGCCTCTTCCCAGTAAAAGGGCACCAATCACAAGGACGAGCATGATAAACCATGAATAAACGACATGTTGATATTCATGGGCGAAATGTTTGAACCCGAGGGCTCCAAGGATTTCAGTAAAAAAGTAATAATGGTGCTCCATGTTTAAATCGCCTCCCCGACATGTTCTTTCCAGGCCCTGGTAATTCCCAAACTGACGATACTGATAACCACGGTTGATAGACCAATGGCCAGTCCGACCGGATCAATCCCCATGCGGGCGATCAAAATATATAGGATGATTCCCAGGGCCAACAGCCGAAAATAAAATTTTAAGATGACGGTTATATTGATTCTCTGCATGACGCCTTTTGGTGAAAACGCCTTGCGAATGGCATTCTGGAATAAACGAAAGTTTACCATTATGATCAATCCACCCAGAATGATACCCAATGTAACTGAATGATTCATAAAGAAATAGCTTATGGAAGAAAGAATCAAGAGGATAATCCAATTCCTTAACTTCAGGTCTCTATATATTTTTTCCCATTCCACCAGTTTCTTATTAGCCCCTTATAAATCTTTCACTTTTTTGTACATGATGTAAAGGTTGCGGAAGGCGGCCACAATACCGAGACCTAAAAAAACAAAAAACAACCACGGATCGGTTCCCAGTTTTTTATCCAGCCAATAACCTATACCGGCCCCCAAGCCAATCGCAAAGGCCATAGACAGACCGATCGTGCTGAAATAGCCCAAGGTCCTGATCGTCTTTTTGGTGTCATTGTCCATGGATGGCAATCAAGAGGGCAGCTTGTTCCCCCTTTCACAAGCCCGGTTTGTCTCTATCACATGACTTTTGGCAAAGTCAATAGGTTTATTCTCTCAAATTAAGCGAAAACTTTTCGCTGCGCATTCAATGGTTTTTTGAATGCTCTCAGTATCATGCGCCGCTGAGATAAACCAAGCTTCAAAGGGTGACGGTGCCAGATATATACCCTGATCGAGCATGTCGGCATAGAAGCGTTTGAACATATCCCCGTCGCCCTGCTTTGCGGAAGCAAAATCCGTCACAGGGC
>JAQYVK010000464.1 GCA_030145585.1 Desulfatiglandales bacterium
TACCGAATATTCGGGTCATAAGTAATGATGGCCGAGTCTATAAGGTCCCCTTACTCAAAAACTCAATAGGCATTGGGCGGAGCAAAGATAATGATATCGTTCTCCCGGATCAAACGGTCTCGCGAAACCATGCCCGGATAACGGAAACCGAAGAAGGGCATCTTTTGACGGACCTTGGGAGTTTCAACGGAACAACTGTTAATGAGGAATCAATTCAAACCGCCCTACTGAAACATAATGACCGGATAAAACTCGGCCTTGTAAAGCTTATTTTTCTGACTAAAGAGGAGACAACACCCTCATCTGCCGAATCCCTCATCCAGATCACGGAGGATAGTGACGAAAAAAAGCATCATCAAATACTGGAGAGTCGTCCGGAAGGGAAGGACCCTCACGAAACCCAAGCACTCCTAATCACACTGGAATCCCAGAGTACTCGCAACGAAGCCGAGTTGCCGTTACCTTCGGAAAAAGAGGGACAAAAAACACAAATCAGTAAAGAGCTTTCCTCACTGGAGAGAAGCAATAAGGTGCTTTTTGTCCTCTACGAGATCAGCAGACAGTTACATTCCATCCATGATTTTCATGAACTCCTGAACAAAATAATGGGCCTTATTTTTATGGTCATTGATGCGGATTTCGGCTTTGTCATTCTAACGGGGGATAAAGCCAAAGATGAACTCATCCCGGTCGTCGTTAAAACCAAAGATGGCACCCCTGGCACTGAAGGTAAAATAAATGCAAGTCGAACCATCATCAACAAAGTCATTCATGACAAGGTCGCCCTTCTGGCATCCGACGCTTTGGACGATTCAAGACTGGATCAAGC
This sequence comes from Desulfatiglandales bacterium, assembly GCA_030145585.1. Classification (GTDB taxonomy): domain Bacteria; phylum Desulfobacterota; class DSM-4660; order Desulfatiglandales; family HGW-15; genus JAQYVK01. The sequence continues at coordinate 830 of JAQYVK010000464.1, forward strand.
CAAAAGCGTGGTTATCCAAAAAATCCGGTCTGCGATATGCGTACCTCTCTGGAAAAAGGACGAAATTATCGGTGTCATCCAATTGGACAGCATAAGGTTTGACAATCCATTCAATCAAGATGATCTTGAGCTCCTCAAGGCCATAGGGAGCCAGATGTCCATGATCATCGAACAGGCGAGCCTTAATGAGCAGATCCGTGAAGAGGAACGAATGAGAAGCAGGCTGGAAAGGTTTCACTCTCCTCAGATCATAGAGACGATCTTAGAAGGAGGACAGGAAACAAAAGACTATTTCATGGAACCAAAAGATGTGACGGCGACGATCGTTTTCACCGACATAAACGAATTTACGCGTCTTTCCGAACACTTGCCTCCTCGGGAGACAAACATGATCCTGAATCAATATTTTTCAAGGATGACGGACATCGTCTTCAAATATGATGGGACCTTGGACAAATATATGGGTGATGGTCTCATGGCTGTTTTTGGAGCCCCGATGGCGCGGAAAGATGATCCTATCAGGGCCATTCAAGCCGCAAGGGAAATGAGAGAAGAATTGGCCGCAATGATGGAAAATGAAGTTGAAGACAGAAAATTTAGCATCCGAATTGGCATTAATACCGGCCGAGTTGTGGCTGGGAATATCGGTTCACCCAAACGCCTTGATTACACGGTTATTGGGGATCCGGTAAATATTGCTTCAAGATTGGAATCCATGGCCGAACATAACCAGATTCTCATTGGAGAGGAAACTTATCGGTTCGTGAAAGAAAAATTTGAAATAAAAGAGATTGGGCCTAAAAAATTCAGAGGGAAAAGTGAAGAAATCACGGTTTATGAGGTAAAGTGAGAAATTATAGTTTATGAGATAAAGCGAAGAAAGCCCGACCTTTGGTCGGGCTTTCTTTTAAGCCTTCCGGCTGAAAGACGCTTTCAGCCGGAAGGCTCAGAATCATTCTTCTTCCTGATGAAACTCGCAATGTTTTTCTTTACCAAATCATATTCTTCCGTTAATTTTTTTATTTTTTCTTTGCTTTCGGCAGCATAACGTTCCACCCTTTTCTGCTTCAATTTAAGGTCCGTGATATCCCTACTTACAATCACACACTCTCTGCGCATCTTTTCAGAGGATTGCAGAGGGTATGCCTTTGCCAAGACATAGATGTCTTTCCCATCCTTGGTATGATATTTCCATTCTTTGTTGGCAAAATTTGCCCCATTCAAAACGTCCATGATTGTCTTTTTAAAATTTGTCTTGTGTTCTTTAGAGATCAATGGGTCAGGACTTTGTCCCATCAACTCTGAAGAAGAATAGCCGTATTGTTCTTCACAGGCCTGATCCCAGAAGCAGATCATCCCTTGGAGATCAGTCCTGAAGACGGGATCCCCAAAGGATTCATTCGGTAGGACCGATGAGCCGTTCGCTCCAGATTCTTTGCTAAGAACGGGGCCACCGACTTCCTGTATGGTCTGCATCGCTCCGCTCAAATTCCCATTGTTGTCCAGGATCTGGGCTGCGTTAACGATGGTCTGCTGCCCACCGTTTAATTTGGGAAAAAAGATCTCTAGTCCAAACCATCCTTTGCCTGATATGGATTTAATGGAATCCCTGTAGTTTTCTGCCAGAAAACTTGGATCCTCCAAAATGATGTCCGCGATACTCCCCTCCTCGTGGATTTGGAACCCCTCCCATACCCTTCTGCCGAGGATATCTTCCGGCCGAACTCCCGTCAACTGACGGCACGCATTGTTCCATTGCGTCACACGATGGTTTCTATTCAATATAAAAGTAGGGATGGGAAACCCTTCCAGGACAACATCTAGGTAACTTTTTGCTTCCTGCAGGGTTTGGGGCTTTTGCCGCCCGGGAGTGGAAACCTCCATCGTTCCCTTTTCATACAAAAAGGCAAAAACAAATAGGATCAAGAGCGCGAATAAATAAGTGCCTAAGGTATATATCTCTGAAATTTCAGCCGGGATTAGGTTTGGAAAGGGGTACTGGATGAGGAAAAGGTAAACGATAACCCCTGTCTCCACAAAGACCAAAAGCGTCCAGGCGGCCCCCCAGAGGTAGCCCAGAAAAAACATGGACAGAAGAATAAGCCCTCCATTCATCATTAACGATGGCTTTATCACTCCCTGCGGGGTAAAGGGGCCCGTGCACCATGTCATGATAAAAAGCGTGGTCCAGAGGATAAAAATGGCACAATTTCCAGCCACCGTGATGCTTAGCGTCTTCCTCAGAAGTATTAAAGACGAGATCATCAAGACCCCGGCGATAATAAACACATAGAAAAGAAAGATCGCCCCGATATAGAAATAAAAAAGCCCCAAGAGGGGGGCCATCATGATGAAGACCAGGTGAAAGCTGTTGAGAATTTTCACCTTTTGGGTCGCTCCGGGATCGGTCGTTTCTATCCCGCTGGAAAGCAGGTTATTGAAAAGGGCATCTAAATCCATTGGTTAATAATCCAGGCCCTTTGGACCCGGTTTTGATTAATAATTTTAGCGCAAATATACTGAGCTGGGCGGCCCTCTTTTAAAAAAGAGGACCCTATGATTTTATGCCTTGTAAAACGGATTTTTTCAATCTTAGGATCTAAAATGAACGGAAATGGGTAAATAGAAAATCAAGGGAAACGATTTATCCACCGGGAAAGATATCCATCCTACCTGTATTAGTCAGATGACCATGCAATTCTTTGTGCCCATACTTAAATAAGGCGAATTTGGCTAAAATAGTCACATGGAGTTCTATACCATAATTTGTGATCTGGTATTCAAGATTGTGGTCGACGGGGATATTAATTTTTAGGTACTTAGCGATATTCTCTAAATGTAGATCCGTTTCTGGAGTAGAGGGACCTTCCCGTGGTATCAATATTGGTTGCACCCCTTCAGGGAAAAAGGAATCATATTCTAAGTAATAAAGGATCTCCCCTTCAAGAAGATTCTTCATCGTCACATAGGCCTCTGATCCATAAGACCTCTGTCGCCAGGTCTGAAAGACCGGTATGGCTGAGGCTCCCAAGATACCCAGGATTGCGATGACCACCATGAGTTCTACCAGTGTGAAACCGCCCTGTCTTCGCATTTATCCTCCTTCCCCTGATGAAGGCCCATACTCGATCCCCTGGGGGGATATGGAAATACCCATCTGCCCCTCTTTAGGATTTTTCAAGGATAAACGATATCCCACCTTGGCATCTCTCTGGTACGAGAGCGTATTTAAATGACCGAGATCGACCTTTGCCATGTTCAGATATTTGGGGATGAGATCGGTAATTTTTTCGGGATATTTATTCCCTTCATAGTGCGCAAAACGTTTTAATGCGCCATCCACCATGAATAATAGAATCCTTGGCTGATTCTTAAAATCCATTCTGCTGGCAGGAACCTCTTGGCCCCCAAACAGAATAAAAACCCACATGCTGACGATCAGGACCCCGGAGACGACCAGGAAATACTGAAAAGAGCCCCATTTCTTTTGTTCTTTTTCCTTTTTCTTGGCCGACTTCTCCCTCTTGTCTTTGAGAGAAGTCCCTACCTGCGATACAGACTGAACCATGGCACATTGAAAACAGTAATAATTCCCGGGTTTCCCCTCCTCTGCACAATCGCCGCAGAGGGGGATACCACAACTCGCACAAGAATGCTCGGCCTCGCGATCTGGGTGGTGTTTACACTGCATCCATATGCCTCTTGGTCATAAGACGGATTTTCTGGATTATCACATTCGCAAAATTAGGAAAAAGACAAAAATAGTCAAGGAATTATTCTGGAGCGGCTTCAGAGCTTGACTGATCTTTGGACTTAAGATCATTTCGGCAGAAGGGACAGACCACCCACTC
>JAQYVK010000465.1 GCA_030145585.1 Desulfatiglandales bacterium
AGCATCATAGCTCTCCTGACAGAGGATAGTGAAGGTGATGCCATTACCGTACTCACTGGTGAAATTACCGGGGTGTGCTTTAAAAAAATCCAACATATCGTCCATGGTAAGTGTACAACAGGGGTTTTTAAGCGCACAGTGCCAATGGTCGACACCCGCTCCCCCTGAGCCACTTCTTATCACCGGCCCTTTGTCAACGATGGCTACCTTGGCGCCCGTTTTTGCTGCACTTATTGCCGCGTGACATCCTGCAACCCCTCCTCCGAGGACAAGAACATCCGCGCTTATCTCGTTCTCTTTCCCGTAATTAACCTTATAGGGCCATTGCTCTGTTTCCATTCGCTTCGCCTCATTCTTCAAATTTAGGCCTCCTTGAGATACGGCTTTTTAGTAGAGAGTTGACCGAAGGCAAAAAAATGATAGCACCTATTCGTTTTTCGCCACCTACAGTTTTTTCCGTTGCTTCGCCAGCTTTTCTCCTGTCACGTAGTGATCCCCCTTAAGGGCGAGTTCTGATTCCTCTTCGAATTCTTCAGTCCAGTAACCGAGGGAATATCCATACCATGGCTTTACCACATTTAATTTGGGTAACCCCTCTTCCTCCCAGATCTTCATCGCTCTCTCCATGAATTCTTTTTTTGGCAGGGACGTCGGGGGATAATCCCATTTCGTGGTCGCATCGATGAGTAAGGCCGATGAGCCAGATGGAATAGGATAGGCGGTTCTTGGTTCGGTGGGGGCGACTATCGAAGGGTCCAACTCAGAGATCATCCCTTTCGTAACACGAATATCCCGGTCCGGCTGCACCCGCCAGCTCAAGGCCCAGTTGACCGACTCTGCATTTCTCGGGTCAATATCATCATCCACGACGATGACAAACTTTCGTATCGGGGACATGGCCACGACACCGTTGAGGACTTGCCAGGCCTGGCTGGGATGATTCTTTTTCATACTGATGACTACGAAAGGCGCCGCACTGCACGCCTCACTAACCGCCACATCGACAACAGGAAGACCGCAGTCATAGCGCAAGAACTTATACACATTGGCCTCCTCACCTGTGCTTCTCAAAGTGCTGCTTTCACTGGGTGGGAATTGACTTATGAAGACATTAAAGATCGGATTCTTGCGATGGGTGACACATTTTACGTTGAAGTAAGGCCCTATTTCTTCTGAGGCCATATAACCTGTATATTCACCAAAGGGGCCTTCCCTTTCCATGCCGTCGGTGGGCAACTCACCTTCAAAGACGATCTCAGCGGTTGCAGGGACCTCCAGATCTACCGTTTTGCACCGGACCAATTGAATGGGTTCTCCGGCGAGCCCGCCAGCTACGGCCAACTCATCCACCTCATAGGGGAGTTTCACGGGCGCCGCGTATCCGACGACGGTAAGCGGACCGATTACAATGGCAGCCTCCAGTGGTTTCCCTATTTTCCTGCATTTTTCCCAGCTTGTGCGGAGATCCTTTCCGGGGACATTCAGGATCCCCACTCTTGTTTGACTCTTGATCATGCCCCGATAATTGCCCACGTTTCTGATACCCGTATCGGGGTCTTTGCATATCCAGTTTGCAGCGGTGAGGTAGGGTGCGTTGTCAAAACCGGGTGTTGATATAGGGATTGGAAACTCCTCCAACCCCCCATGCTCCAAAAGCCCATCTCCCATGTGAATCTCTTCCTGCACGGGACCGCTATCCACCATTTTAGGCTCTATAGGGTTTTGACGCCCCTGGGCCCATCTCTCCATGATCTCATCCTTCTCACACTTCATCCCAATGGCATAGACGTCTCTTGAAGCGGCATGCGACCCAACCAGAACGGGGGTATCAAAATGCTTCCCTTTGGCATCAACGACGTTCTCAAACAAAAAGGCCTTTCTCTCGCTCTCCGGAAGTCCCCTGAATTGCAGACGAACAAGCGGCATCAGCTCGGTGTCCTTGTTGATCTCTCTTTTAATTCTAACCAGCTTGCCCTTTGATTCGAGGGCCGCAACCTGCTCTCTCAGATCCTTGTAGTATCCCATGGTTTGATCCTCCGGTCATACTGCTTTGCAACTGTTTGTAAGGATATCATAAAAATATTTATTCACCACAGAGGCACCGAGATCACAGAGTTATTTCTTTTTTTGCCCATCGGCCTCCGGCTCGGAGAGCCTACGCCTCGGAGAGGCGACGATGGGCAAAAAGAATACTGCCCTGCGGGGCGTGAATTGAGCAATATGATAGATTGTGACGAAAAATATTTTTCAAGCCTCGCCCGATAGGGCTGATGGTTTTCGTTTATCGCCGTCGGCCCGCCTTTCTTAAGTGGCTGGCAAAGGCGGGCTGAAATCCCGGCAAACGAAAAAATAATTTCATCTCTGTGAACTCTGTGGCTCGAGCGAAGCGGGTGGTAATATACAAATCACGAGGCCGCATGGCATCGCTTGGAACATCAGGTTATTCGAAGCAGCCTTTTCGCATTGTCTTCAAAAATCATTTGCTTTTCGGCTTCGGGAATCGGCATCTGTTCGATGGAATCGACGGTCTCCTTGATCGGCCACAGGCCCTCTTCAGAACCGAAGGGCATGTCCGTACCGAACATAATTCGGTCAGGCCCAAAAAAAGCATAGCCACTCATCAGCGCCGGGACACTCCCGTGCAGGGCGCTGTCCGCATAGAACATCTTGAAATAATCAGGCACCGGTTTTTTGAGTCCAAGGTCGGTATTCTCTTTCTCCTTGAACATCAGATAGTGCATCTCGATTCTTTTGACAAAGGTGGGTATATCCGCTCCGCAGTGGTGGGTTATGAATTTAACCGTAGGGTATCGGTCAAACACACCGCTATATACCAGGCGGGTGACCGCTTCGGAAGTGGCAGCCGGCAAGTCAAAGGCGGCCCGTTTCATAGCCCAGGCCGGGTCTTTCGGGCCTGTAAAGACTTGATAGTCTTCAAACTTGTCCCCATCTTTCGCCACCGCGCCCACATGCTTGAAAAATGGGTGGATCCAGATTGGGAGGTCGTGCTCGGCCATCCTTTCATAGAGCGGCATGAACTCGGGCAGGTCCGGGGATTTTCCCATGATATTGGTAAAAATCTGAACGCCCTTGAAATTGAGATCCTTGATCGTTCGATCCGCTTCCTTCAAAGCTGCGTCCATGTCGTTCATGGGAAGGCAGGCGACGGCACCCACAAAGCGGTCTGGATATTTTGCCACCAACTCGGCCATTTCATCATTGACAAGTTGAGAGATAGCAATCGCGTCCTCCCTTTCCAGGATGGCCTCAACAGGCGGGTTGACAACGGTTAGAATCTGTCTCATATCCGGATAATGGTCCATTACCCGAAACCTTGCATCCAAGTCTTTGAGCGTCGGAAGCCATGTGGAGGGGAATTCCTTAGCCACTTCAGGGCTGACTTTCTTCTCGAGGGCCGCCAAATATTTTTGTGGCGTAATATGACAAAAGATATCTATTTTCATGTTTCGCTCCGTTCTTTCTGTTTGGAGGTTAAAAAACCCTACATGAACAAGCCGAAACCAAGTAGGTTTTAGTAAGTAGTGGTTGATTTTGCCCGGTAAATTCGAAATTCGAAATCAGAAACTCGAAATTCACCCGCCCGAGGCGGGCAAGAATCCTAAATCCCTGGCCCAGACCTGAATTTATTTGATTCGATGTAAAAGCATCATTTGTATATATCACAGTAATAAATAGATAGGCCCAATAAAGTCGCACCAGGCGGGCCGAATGTTTCAATGAACAAAACAACTTCAGATTTCAAGGTCTTCTATGTCGTGATCCTGTTTTTGTCATTAGAATTTTGGTAATTCGATATTGTTTCGTATTTCGATATTCGGTATTCGGATTTTGCTATCTCTATGAGTTGTCTGTCTTGATAAAT
>JAQYVK010000466.1 GCA_030145585.1 Desulfatiglandales bacterium
TCTCCGGCCCTCAAGACCCGGCGAAGGACCTTACCACTGGTGGTCTTGGGTATTTTTTCCAGAAAGTCGATCTCTTTCAAGATAATGTCGGAGGAGAGATTGGTCTTTACAAAGGCCTTGATCTCATGATTCAGGCGTGCCGATGGGGCCAAATTTTCACTGATCCTGATAAAAGCCTTTACAAATGATTTGCCCGTTCCCGGGTCTCCCCCTTTGGAGATGACGGCCGCCTCTTGGACGGCCGGATGCATGGCGAGGACCAGTTCCACCTCATAAGGGCCAATCACCTTATCCCCCCCCACTTTGATGAGATCGTCATTCCTCCCCTGGTGATAATAATACCCCTCTTCATCCTTCATCGCCATATCACCCGTCAGGAACCAGCCCTTAAATCGAAAGTATTCCTGATAACGGTCTTCATCCCGCCACAGGCCGCTCATCAATCCGGGCCATGGAACCTTCAAGGCCAGTTCTCCCATGCTCAGTGGGGGAAGAGGCGTTCCATTCTCATCGAGGATTGCCGCCTCGATGCCGGGCACGGGCCTTCCCATAGACCCCGGCTTGATATCCATGGCAGGGAAATTGGCCAAGCAGATGATGCCGGTTTCAGTCATCCACCAGGTATCGTGGGGAGAATGCTTCAAGTTTTGTTTGATCCAATAGAACAGGTCGGGCACCAGGGGCTCCCCAACGGAAGCAATATGACGCAAGTTGGAGAATTCATATCGGCCTGGAAGATCCTCACCTGCCCTCATAAGCCTACGAATAGTCGTGGGCGTAGTGTACCAGACGGATACCTGATGCTTTTCCAGGGTTCGATAGAGGTTGGAAGCAGAGAACGGGTCGCCCTGAACCAAAGTGGTCGCACCAACAAGCCATGGGGCAAAAGCCCCATAGACCGTACCGGTCACCCAGGCTGGTTCCGCTTCGGTCCAGAGAATGTCATCTTGGTTGAGATCGAGGACAAATCGAGTCGTCGAAAGAATCCCGATCATGTCATCATGGGTATGGACAACACCTTTTGGCGTGCCTGTGGAACCGGATGTATAGTTGAGGTAAAGGGGCATGCGCTTAGAAAGCCATTTGGTCTTACATTGTTCAGGCATCCTATAAGGCAGATTCTCGAGCAGGACCTCTCCCGGGTAGAGCCCTGATAGCTGACCTTCCGTCAAAAAGAGATGCTTCACCCTCTGGATGGAATCGAAGGGGATGCTCTCCACCAGATCAGGATTCGTCAGTATCCCGGAAGGTTCTGCACTTTGCAGACGTACTTCCAGATCATCAAAGTTTAAGGATGAAAACAGGACACTGAAGAGGACGCCCAGACGACCACAGGCCAACATGGCCAGATAGATTTCCGGGCATGGCGGCAGAAAAATAAAGAGACGGTCACCGGTTTTGAACCCTTTTTCCGTGAGGAAGTTTGCCCATTGACAGGATTTGTTTTTCAGATCGAGATAACTGAAGGTGCTTACTTTTTCACCTCTTTCAAAAATAAGGGCTTTCCGGTTTTGAGTATCCGGGTGATCCGCCCACCGGTCTATGGCCTCATGCACGATGTTGATTTCTCCGGATTGATGCCAGGTAAACTCTTTTTCTATCTCAGCCCAGGAAAAGGATTGATAAGCCTGGGTATAAGATTTCATGTTGGCTTCAGGATTTTCCGCTTTTATTCTCGCCTTAATCATCATTCACCATTTGGAAAACTTAATTCAGCATGTTGATGGGTATCGCCTGGCCCACAAAACTGACTTAATCACGAAAACACGAAAAGTCGAAAGCACGAAAGAGAAAAAGTTTCTTTTGGACGCAGATTAACCCGCCGTCGCTAAAACCACAGCTATGGCGTGGCAGGCAGGATTGCCAGGATATTATTTATAAACACGAAGCAACAAGCATAGAGGAAAGGATTGATTAACATATAGGGAGAAGGCCTTAACAAAATGATGAACTCGTTCATTGTTTTGTTGAGGCCTTCTCCCATGTTCAAGATTCATTAATCTTGAACTCCCGCTACGTGGGAATGTTAAACAACCCTATCGACTCCGATTATGAAAATCATGTTAATCCTGTAAATCCTGTCAAAATTTTAATTTGTTTTCGTGTTTTCCTTATTTCGCGTTTTCGTGATAATTCTTTTCGCCCCTTGACGCGCCCTGCGCTCTGCGCGTTAATCGGTCCACACCTCAAACTTCGAATGAATCCGGCGGGCCTTTTCCAGAAGCTTCCGAATCTGTTCGGTCTCTACGCCCTCAAACCTACCTTCATGATCTGTTTCAGTTAAGACCTCGAGGACCCCCTTCACAGAACGGGACAAAGCGGAGGGATCATACCCCCCTTCAAGGGCAAAGAGAATGGGTGGCCGTTCGCACTCCGCGCTCAGTTCCAGAATCAATCGGGTCAGTCCCCGGAAGGCCATTTCAGTCAGTCTCGACCTTCCAACGGGATCATCATGCAGGGAATCAAAACCGGCGGCAATCAGAACCAACTCAGGATTATATCGCCTGAAAACAGGTCCGAGTATCTCCTGGTAAAGGTGAAGGAATTCCTGGTCCTCCAATTCCCTAGGGGCCGGCAGATTGATGGTATATCCTTGCCCACCTTTTTCACCCGTCTCTTCCCAATCCCCTCCATAGGGATACAACCCGATGTCGTGAGAAGAGAAGTATAAGACCTCTTTCTCTTCATAGAAAAGATCATTCAACCCATTACCGTGATGCGTGTCCCAGTCGATGATCAAGATACGCCGAAGACCATGTTCGTTCATGGCGTATCTGGCCGTAATCCCTAGGTTGTTGAAAATACAAAAACCACCGGCCCGATCGGGAAGCGCGTGGTGGCCTGGTGGTCTTATCAGGGAGAAACAGACATCACATTGGCCGGATAACAGGGCGTTCAAACCCTTTAAACAGGCCCCAACGGCCAACCAGGCGGCCTCATAAGTCTTGGCGCTGGTCGGGGTATCCGGGGCGAGGCTCGAAAAGGTGTGATCAGCCGTTTTTAAAACCTTTTCAATGTATGATGGGGTATGCACCAGTTCCAGTTGCTCCAGGGTCGCAGGTTCAGCCTCAATCCTAAGAAGGCCATCAGAAAAATCCGTATCCAACATTCGGTAAATGGCCTTGAGACGATTGGGATGCTCAGGATGAACATGGCCTGTCCTGTGCTCGAGGAATCTATCATCCCTGATGATGCCGACTCTGTTTTTCAACTTTTCACTCATAACCGAATAACCATCGGCCGTTCCGGCCCGCCAGGATTTTCATAAAAGTCAAAACCGCATTTTCTATAAAGCCGTATCGCTGTAAAATTATAGGCTCCTACCATCAACCAGATTTTTCTTAGACCAAGATCCTTCCCCCTTTCCAAAACGGAACGAGCGAGCTGAGTACCCACACCCAGGTTCCGATCGGTCTGATGCACAAAGATCAGGAACTCTCCGTCCTCCAGACGGGTGTCAGGGATAACGACCACATGCCCGATGACTCTTTTTTCCCGCCAGGCCAACAGATTTTCCCCAGAGTCGAGCAACTTCTCTATCCACTTCCGGCGTGTCTCGCCCTTCAAAGGGGGCATCCCCTGGAATTTGGCCTTTGGGGAAAAGGAATCATACATTGCCTCAAGATGAGAATAATCCCCGGCTCCATAGGCCTTCACTTCAAATGGAGATCCTTTTTTGTCAACAAAGGTCATAGGTCAATTTAAGCCTCAAAACTACGTCCTCCAGGCGTCGTCAGAGATCAATAGCTATGCCGCAGAGGTTTTTATCCCGGGATTAGAATGACAAATGTCAAAATCCAAATGACAAATCAAATCCAAAATCCCAATGTCCAAAAAAACAGTGATCAGTAACCAGAAAGTAAAGCAAATATCGAATATCGAACAAGGAATAACGAATGTCGAAGGACGGTTCACTGTTCACCGTTTACGGTTCACCATTTAATTCTACTTTCGTGTTTTCGAAATTTCGTGTTTTCGTGATTATTTTCTCTGGGTTTTGGCATTTGGTCTTTGGCATTTGAAATTTAATATCCAATATTTCATAGTAGTCGCCCTATTTTCGAAGGCAAATAAAGGCCATGTCCTCAGGATATAGTTTTTTTAAAATCCTATCCGCTCCTGGATCAGTTTTTCAATCACGTCGGGATCGGCAATGGTGGACGTGTCTCCCAATTCATCCAACTTGCCTGCCGCAATCTTCTGGAGAATACGTCTCATAATTTTACCGCTACGGGTTTTGGGAAGAGCGTCCGCCCACTGCAGGGCGTCCGGCGTAGCGATAGGCCCAATCTCAGTGCGCACCTGAAGGATCAATTCTTTTTTTAAGTCGTCCGATTTGGGTGTGCCCGTATTGAGGGTCACAAACGCGTAGATACCCTGTCCCTTCACCGGGTGGGGAAAGCCGACAACGGCGGCCTCAGCCACCTGTGGATGAAGGACCAGAGCGGATTCGACCTCCGCCGTACCGAGGCGATGGCCTGAAACATTGATCACGTCATCGATTCGGCCGATAATCCAATAGAAGCCCTCTTCATCTTTCTTGGCCCCGTCACCAGTAAAATACATGCCGGGGATCTGGCTGAAATAGGTTTCTTTGAAACGTTCGTGATCCCCATATATGGTTCGGGCTATCCCCGGCCAGGGTTTCCGGATACAGAGGACACCTTCCTGTTCAGGATATTTGGCCTCGTCACCCAGGTCATCCAGAATGACGGGGTCAACCCCAAAAAATGGAAAGGAGCAGGAGCCGGGTTTGATGGGCGCCACAGCGGGTAAGGGTGTGAGCATATGGCCCCCTGTTTCCGTTTGCCACCAGGTATCCATAATGGGGCACCAATCCCTTCCGACGTGATGATAATACCACCTCCATGCCTCCGGATTTATAGGTTCCCCGACGGAACCAAGGAGTTTCAGTGATGAGATATCGTGTTTTTCAACATGCTGAGCCCCTTCCTTGGCTAAAGAGCGAATCACCGTGGGCGCCGTATAAAACTTGGCGACCCGGTATCTCTGCACAATGTCCCAGTAGCGATCGAAATCAGGGTAGGTGGGCACCCCCTCGAAAAGAATGCCGGTCAATCCATTGATCAAAGGGCCGTAAACCCCATAGGTATGTCCCGTCACCCAACCGATGTCGGCCGTACACCAGAGCACCTCATCGTCCTTTAAATCGAAGACCAACCGTGTGGTCATGGCCGCAAAAAGAAGATAACCCCCATGGGTATGAACCAGGCCTTTCGGCTTGCCTGTGCTCCCACTGGTATATAGAATAAATAGAGGATCTTCCGCTCCCATCGGTTCCGGTGGGACATGGGAAGGAAGATCCGGGTTTGCCATGGCGTCATGCCACCAAATCTCACGTCCGGGATCCAGCTTAGGCTTTAGGCCTGCCCGGTCATAAACAATAACAGTCTCCACCTGGGGACAGTTTTTGAGGGCCTCATCCACGTTGTTTTTTAGCGGAATCGCTTTTCCGGCCCGAAAGCCCCCATCCACGGTAATGACCATCTTGGCATCACAATCCTGGATACGATTCGCCAGGGCTTCTGCACTGAAACCCCCGAAAACAATGCTGTGGACCGCCCCGATTCTGGCGCATGCCAACATCGCGACAGAGAGTTCGACGATCATGGGCATGTAGATGATGACCCGATCCCCCTTCTTGACGCTCCTGGATTTGAGGACGGCCGCCATTCTGTTTACCTGTTCATAAAGCTCGCCGTACGTGACGGTCTTTTTTTCTTCCGGGTTATCTCCCTCCCAGTAATAGGCCACCTTATCCTTTTTTTTCTCCATATGGCGATCGAGGCAATTGTAGGTGGCGTTCAAGATGCCTCCACCAAACCACTCGATTTTTGCTTCATCAAAATCGTACCGGAGCACGAAGTCCCACGTCTTGTCCCAGGAAAGATAGGCTTTTGCTTGCTCCGCCCAAAACCCTTCCGGATCTTCGATTGACCTCTTGTAAAGCTGGTCATACTCCTCCCTACTCTTTATATAGGCGACCTTTTGATAATCTTTTAAATGGGCATCATATGTTTTTCGTGTCTCATCCATAATCGAAACTTCCCCCTGTTATGATCTGCACTCAGTCATCGATAGCATTTGTGAAATCAGAAAAATGAATCGCATTCAATCGGCGTTCGGTATACGGTATAGGAAAGCGGTATATGGTATACGGTCTATGGAATAAGGTGTAAAAATATAACCCAAGTGAAGAAAGATTCCCATTTACCGCAAACCTTATACCTTAAACCTTTTATTTATTATACCTCGTACCGTATACCCTAAACCTGTTTGTCATCCCCCCTTGCATTGAATACTGATTCATTATAGACGATAATTCAGGGAACTGACAAGATTATCTTAAATCATAGAGAGGAGGAGAGGCGGAAAAGTTCCGCCTCTCCTTGTTTGGCGGCGTTTAATATTGAGATGACTTGAGGCGTGCGGAAAGGGCTCCTACCATATTCTTCATATCTGAGGGATCTCCGTTGGGGTGGAGGACGATCATTAACATCTGCCATTTCCCAAACGGTGATTCGGATAACTTACCTGAATAGATGCCGCTTCCCATGGAATCCGTCTTGAACATATAAGGCGGGTCTCCTGCACCGGTTTCATTTTTCTTGGGTTTCATGTTCACAAACCATGCCGTGTAAACGGCATTGGCTTTAAGCCCATTGGCCTGAATGTTTATGTTATAGTCGCTAATCATGGCGGTCCCCATGGCCCCAGGATGCATTTTCGTGGCCATCAATGGGATCTTCGTCCCCCCTTCGACTGCAAACGAAAAAGAGCCGAAGACCATAAATGCCAGTCCGACTGCCAAAACGATGAATGTCTTTTTTATTGTCATGATGATTCTCCTTTTACCTCCCCACCCTCTATGATTGACCCAGGAAGGGGTCGGGAAGTATTGCTTTTTCAACTTTGTCGATTGAACGATGAAAGCCTTACACTAAAAAACGAGGGTTTCGCGAAAAAGGGTTTGTTTTCTCGCCCGCTTCCGTTGGTCGCTCGAGCACACAGAGATCTCGGAGAAAGAAATCCAAATGAACGGTTATAGCGGATGTCATAAATATGTTCCGATTGGTAGGAGTGTACGACAGTATAAAATCCCCCTGGCCCCCCTTTTCGAAAAGGGGGGGAACGCTTATACTCAGGTATTGCTCTTTGCGACCATAGGTGTGCTGATAATGGTTCAGGCTTTCATAAGTTCCCCCTTTGACAAAGGGGGGCAGGGGGATTTTATAAAAAGGCGAATCGGGACTTATTTCTGACAATGACTATAAAATGATATTTAGTCCCGCCACAGCTGGATGGCAAATTGATCTGAATTCCCCCTTTTGAGAGCCTCAAGATCTAATGACTCTCAGGAATTCAGATCAAATAGACTCTGGGTACTCCATGTGCTCTGGGAGAGTTAAATGATCTTTTTAGGATTGGATGGGCGTTAGGAAGGGTGCTCTATTGGGAAAATCGGAGTGATTAACGTTTGACAATTTCGCTGAGGATCCCTTGATCAAAGAGTTTGGCGTGCTGTTTTTCGACACCTGCTTTGGTAAAAAAGGCTCCAACAAACAATCGATGCATTTCCTTCTCATCTTTTATGACATAGGGAAAATATCCATTTTTTTCTAGTGTGAGCATCTCTTCTTCAAACTGCTCTTCTACCGAATAAGTCCCTATAAGATTTGCATAGGCTATTCTTCTTATTAATCCACCAGTTATTTTATGCGCTTGTTTGTAGTCTTTTGCCGTTACTATGTTCCTGAAATGACCAACAAAAACTCTGAACCAAGTGCCGTTTTCCCCCAAATCAACTTTGACCCAATAGGGGGAAAGGCCTTTTCTGCGATAAATCGAAATGGCCGTATCTGCCCTTTTAAGGGTCCGGTAGGATCCAATTTGGAGAGAGTAGGGGTAAGGCACCATTTTTTCGGGGGAGATGTACTTCTCAATTGCAGGGGTAGAAATCATTTTAGGCAGCCCGCTTCCATTCGAGGATGTCCCATTTGTAACAGTTGAAGTCAGGAGTTTAGTAACCTGGGTCGGCATTCTATCCTCCTCAGGTGGCTCCTCGCCTCCCCCTATGGAATAACTCGACGGCATCAAGGCAGGTTCTGAGTCACTCATATCAGGACTCCGGCCATTTTGACCATTCCCTACCGGGATCAAATTTAGCGAGCCGTTCATGTTAGGGTTAGGCTCCTGGCTTTTACTCTTCTTAGGCGCCATCTGTTTGATGCGGTCCGCCAGGTGCGCGAATGCAATTCTTTGCCGCTCATTTTCTTTTTGTAACTGCACCAAGAGGGGCATCTTAGATTTAACAATCTGATAGTTGGTAATCACCCAACCGATATAGGCGGCACAAGAAATCCCAAGTATTAGAGTGAGGACAATAAGATACTTAGGAACAATAAATCGTTTGAACTCTTCAGTGTCGTTAGAGATAAGCACTACTGTAATTTTTTTTCCCGTCAAATGTCGTTTCCTTTGATATATGAGTCACTTTTGAGTTTAAATATTTTTATCAAATAATGTAAATATGGTGCTTCCCGACACTTTAATAAGCAATAGAGATGCCAAAAGAATTCAATATCAGTAGATGTGAAGGAAAAAATGATATGATCTTGATTTAAGCGAATACTATATCAGAAATCCGGAATTTCCCTTGGTTTGCAGTAGGATGAATGGGAAACGTACTTGACTGTTGGGCCTAGTCCATCACTTGAAATTGAAATATTCGAGTAATAATTCATAAAAAAAAGGAAAATCCTGTCAAGTCACTGACAGGATATGTCCCATAATTTGACACCTTTACAGAATGGTAATAGAGTCAACCCATTTATAATGTGACCAATGAAACAACGCTTTTCGACAAAATCCGTGAAGGTTGCCCTTTCAATCCTATTTCTCACCTTCCTGGTCATGGTCAAAGTATCTCCTGCCCTTGGTGGGAGTACGGACCAAGATCTACTCAATTATGCCTATTTCTCAGAATTGGGTATTGGGGAGTACAGCACAGACAATCGAGAAGTCAGGGCAATCCAAGTCCCTTTCTCCTATCAGCTTCGACCCATAACGGAAGATCAATGGGGGATTAAACTATTATTTCCGGCGACATTCGGGGTTTTGGGCCTCGATGCCATCGATAATATAGGCGGTGTGATCTCACTGGATGTCAGTGCACTCACTGTGGTCCCGGGGGTTGAACTCCAGATTCCGGTGCGCCGGAACTGGGTGCTCAAACCCTTTGGACAAGTCGGAGGTGGAAGATCTGAGGGGGGGAACGCTTTTATCTATTCCGCGGGGATAAGGAGTTCTTATACGATTCCCTGGAAGAAATTTACATTTACACTAGGGAACGAAATTTCTTTTGATGGGTTTCTCCCGAGCGGTGAGGAATGGGAGGACTATGCCTCAATTGCAATCGGTTGGGA
>JAQYVK010000467.1 GCA_030145585.1 Desulfatiglandales bacterium
GATGGCCTCTTCTGACGAACCTGAACCAATAACAGCCGTGGCCTCAACTTCAATCATGGCATCATCAAAATAGAGCCGACTGATCTCAAGACCTGTCGTTGCCGGACGATACTTCCCGAAATACTTCTTGCGAACCTCCCCAGTTTTTTGAAATTCTTCCAGATCCGTGACAAAAACTCTTAACATGACGATATCATTGATCGTCGCCCCTACCGATTCCAGACATTTTTTTAGATTCTCATAGGTCTTTTCTGTCTGGAGGACCATATTATCCTTGCCGACAATGTTCCCTTCTTGGTCCAAAGGCAACTGTCCGGATACATGGACCGTGTCACCTATTTTGGCGATATGTGAGTAACCGATGGGCCAGTGAACGTTTTTAGGATTGATTATTTCTCTCATCTCATTATTCCTCCCTTATGTTTTTGTTTTGGTCAATACACTTTGTGACAAATGGCGTAATCCTCAGAGTCCTTCCAATTATTTCGAGAATTTTGTGCTTTGAGCACCAAATTCTTGGGTATCAAAGGAATCGTGAAGCTCCTGCAGTAGGTACAGAAAAAGTTTTTGGGTAATGTATTTTATGAGCCAACGAATCTATAATTCAAAAAATGGTTATTGGTTGAATTATTACAGGATTGGGACGTTTAGCCGTTTGAAGATTACGATTGCAAAAAAAGAAACTTTTGAAAATACTTGATTTTCCCAAAAACAATAAAAATGGCACACTTTTTAACCATGTCAACTTTTTCAACTTTGTCTTTGTGAATTTTTACCATTAATTACAGGATGTTAAAATTTTTTTCCTTTATTCTATACCCATTTAATAAATTTTGCTTGAAATTTAATATTAAATTTAATATTGTACTCAAACAGAAAAAGCAATCTTTTTTTTCTTGACTTGAGTATTGATATACGTTCCGGTTGTTCCGTAAACCTATTTTGTCGTAGTCTATTAGAGAGTCTCCTTTTTATTGATACATGAAGGTTGAATGCCATGCGAGGCTTTTCTGTTTGACGTCATTTATAAAACTCCCAAAGCTTTAAAAAGTAAAACCCCTAATTAAGATATATCAAAGGTAAAAAAGTCCTGTCTGACTGACCGGGATCTGACAATGAGGTTGGATGATTTGAATAGGGTATTAAGACAAGATAAAATGACACCTGTCGAGCGCATGCGGGCCCTGCTCGCCGGAGAACCCATAGATAGAGTGCCCCTGTTTCTATTTGCCTGCGGTTTTGCGGCCAGAACCGCGGGATATCCCATTGCGTCCATTTTTAACGACCCGGAAAAAAGTTTTTGGGCCCAATCGTGGACTCAGGAAATGTATGGGCATGATGATCCGCCCAGATACCGCTATGCTTCTTATGGTGGATGGGAATTTGGCGGAGACATAAAATTTCCAAGTGGTGCATTTGAAATGGCGCCGGTGATTACCAGGTATCCTGTGGAGTCAGAGGAAGATGTATGGAATCTTGTGTTACCTGATGTTCGGACAGCCGGATCACTTCCTGTGATCATGGAGATGTCCAAGCGATCTGAAAAATTCGGCCTGCCGATTGTCCCTTCCTGTGGTTCCGCTTTCACCCGTGCAGGGAATTTATGTGGTATGGACAAGTTTTTGCGCTGGATGACAAAAAAACCTGAAGTAGCACACCATCTCCTCAGGCAAGTGACCGATCATATCATTCAAGTAGCCCGGCACTGGTTGGACACCTTCAGCGCTGACCTTATATGGGCATGGTCGGCGGAATCCTCCGGCTCTAACGACCTAATCTCAGGGAAGCATTTTGAAACATTTGCCCTTCCCTATCTGGTCGAGGTTCACGAAAGTCTACTGAAGATGGGCGTTAAGACTTTCCACTTTCATCTGAGCGGAAAAGAAAAACAAAACCTTCCCTATGCGTCGCAGGTGCCTTTGGGAGACCACAGTATGGTCGGCATTGACCATCCAACGGATCTCGATGAGGCGATAAAGGTCTTTGGGGAAAGGGCCGTGATGGTCGGAAATGTAGACACATCCGTCATCCATACGGGGACACCAAAGCAAGTCTATGAGCTCGCAAAGGCTTGCATTGAAAAGGGGAAACGTGCTCCCCGAGGTTTTATTCTGAGTCCGGGGGATGAAATTCCTCCCGATGCGCCTCCCTATAATGTATTTATGCTGAGAAAAGCCATCAATGATTTCGGTTGGTATGAATGATAGACAGCATTGACGAAAACGAATGAATAGATACATATTTTTTGAGTTGATAAAAGGATGACCAAAATGGAAGTTGAAGAGCAGGTATTCGAGGTGATCACGAATAGGAAGAGTATCCGGAAGTACAAACCTGATCCTATCCCCCGTGATACATTAGAGCGTCTGATAGAAGCGGCCCGGTGGGCGCCTTCCGGTGAGAATGCCCAACCCTGGCGCTTTGTGATTGTTGAAGACAGGGAGAAGATCAAAGCGATCGGTAAAGTGGCAGGGATGGCGGACCGGAGACAATTCTCAGCAGAATTTGTGGCAGGAGAGACGGAAAAACGATTAAAAAAGATAAAAGATCCCAAAAAACGACAAAAGGTCATGGAAAAGCTGACCGGAGGGCACGTTTCTTCCTTTCTCGAAAATGCCCCTCTGGTTATTATTGTTTGTGGGAAAAAAGATGTTTGGGATCTCCCCTATGATTGTTCAGCGGCGATCGAGAATATCCTCATCATGGCGGTTGCGGCCGGGTTAGGGACATGTTGGGTAGAATCACCCGTCATGGATGTCAGAGATGAAGAAAAAATCAAAGCCATGTTGGAGATCCCTAAGGGCATGAAGGTCTTGACCGCCATCTCTGTTGGATACCCTGATGAGAGCCCAAAACCGAGACCAAGGCTTCCTCGGGATGAATTGGTGTTTTATGAAGTTTTCGGAAGGAAAGAGAAAAATGGATAGCGTGAAAATAGAGACGATGCCGGAACGAACCCATATGAACACCAAATATGCAAACCTCATGCTCTTCCGTCTGTTAGAGGTTCTCTATGATTCCAAAGGAAAGGGGGCCAAGTTCAGGACGTGCATCCTTGGCAAAGAGGACATCGTTGAGCACTATAGAGATGAGGGCCTTCAATTCTCAACGGAAAGCTGGGAGGAAAACAGAGCTCGATGCCGGGATTTTCTCAAAGAGCAGGGTGTTATCAGGGACTTGAGCTGTGATATCGAGAAAAATGAAGCAGAATTAACGATACTGTCCTGCATCCATATCCCGATGGAAGAAATGCTCAAAAATGAAGAGGTCCCCCCTTACACCTGCATTCCCGCCAATCTTTTCGCCTATGGGCTGGAAAAAGCTACGGGGAAACAGACGGAGATAGCCAAGATAGAGACCGGTAAAGAGACATGCAAGATCAAGATGCTTCTTTTCCA
>JAQYVK010000468.1 GCA_030145585.1 Desulfatiglandales bacterium
GGAAAAACAAACCAGCCTTTTATGGTGGTTTTCAACCTCGATCATGCAAAAGTCCCAAAGAATGGGGATCGGTTATGCGCTCTATGATATGGCCCAGGATCGTCAACTTCTTGAAACCATTCGGGAAACCGTGGGCGGTGAGATTTCCCTCCTCAAAACCGACCAACTTTTCAGCTTAACCTCAAAGAATTCCCTGCCTCTAGAAGAGGAGGCGCGAAAAAAAATCGCCCTTAACCCTGATTTCCATCCGTTGGACCAGAAATTCGGACTATCCAAAATCGATGGTTTCCAAAAGCTTTATATTCAATCCTCCCTCGAAAGTCTTATTAGTGAGAAAAAAAAGGTGACCCTGTGGATGGGATTGTTCTCTTTTTTGGTTCTGGTGGTTTCAACCGTCACGTCTATTTTTCTGGCCCGAAAAATGGTGAACCCCCTAAAAGAGATAACCAAGAAGGCGACTCAAATCTCGGAAGGCCACAAGGACCTGCTTTTTGAAAACGACGGCAAACATTATTGGGAATTTAACCAACTGTCTCAAGCTTTCAATTACATGCTCACAAATCTGAAGGATGCTGAGGAACAAACCCGTTACAAGGAATTGCTGGAAAATGTGGATGACGCCGTATACATGCTGGATCAGAAAGGAAAAATTCTGGAGGCGAATGAAGCGGCGTATTCGGTATTAGGATATTCCCCGGAGGTGTTTTTTGATTTAGATCTAAGCGCCATCGTTCCTGAAGAAGATGCTCGCTTCATCATTGAGCAACTGGGCGAAAATTCCCGAGGGCAAAATCCCCGGAAAATCAATATCGAAACCTCCCATCAGACAACGAATGGGGATTGCATTCCCGTTGAAATCCATTCAAGGGCCATCACGTACAGGGGAAGAGATGTGATTCTAAATGTCGCCAGGGATATCAGCAAGCGCATTGAAGCAGAAATAGCAGTACGCGAAAGCGAAGAACGCTACCGCTCTGTCGTTGAAAACTCCCATGATGGTATCATGATTATTGATGAAAGCTTCCATATTTTATACGCAAACGATGTTTTGTCACAAATTCTTGGACACCCCCGCAGTGAAATCGAGGGGAGTGATTTTAGAAAATATCTGGGTACCGAAAGTGCCGGGCTGACGGCCGATCAATTTCTAAACAACCTCAAAAAAGAGAAACAACCCTTTGGCGATATGTACAAAGTAACCCACAAGGACGCCAATGAACGGTCCGTTAAAATCAGCGCCATTCGTATTCAGGATTCAAGCGGAAAAGAAAAAATTGTGGCCCAAATTTTGGATATCACCGATCAACTGCGCACAGAGCAAGAAAACAAGAAACTGGAAACGCAACTGACCCAAGCACAGAAGATGGAGGCCGTTGGTACCCTTGCCGGTGGCGTTGCCCATGACTTTAACAATATACTCATGGCCATCCAGGGTCATACTTCTTTGATGCGTTTGAACATGGATTCCGACCATCCGTTTGATCCGCATGTTGACGGTATAGAAAATGGTATTACGAGCGCGGCAAATCTCACCAGCCAACTTCTAGGATTTGCCAGAAAAGCCAAGTTTACGCTTATGCCAACATCCCTCAATAAAATTGTGGAGAAGAGTTGCCGGATGTTCACCCGCACCAGGAAGGATATTAAGGTCATTCAGAAGTGCGAAAAAAAAATCTGGATGGTCGAAGCAGACCCCGGGCAGATGGAACAGGTGCTTTTAAACCTGTATTTGAATGCATGGTATGCCATGCCTGATGGGGGTGAACTCTACATTCAGACTGAAAATGTGACGCTCAGTGGCGATTATTGCAAACCCTTTGAAGTCCCGGGCGTCAATTATGTTAACGTGTCAGTGACCGATACCGGAATCGGCATGGACAGTGAAACGATGGAGAGAATCTTTGAACCGTTCTTCACAACCAAAGAAGTGGGCGAGGGAACCGGCCTCGGTCTGGCATCAACATATGGCATCATCAAAAATCATAAAGGATTCATCAGAGTTTACAGCGAGAAAGGTAACGGGACCACGTTCAATATTTCTCTGCCGGCATCGAATGTCAAGGATCTTAAGGGCCCCGATGTCAAACCCGAATTGATAAGAGGCAAAGAAACCATTCTTCTGGTGGACGACGAAGAAACACCCATCCGGGTTGAAGAAATGATGTTGAAGGAACTTGGTTATACGGTCATGACGGCCAAAAGCGGCAAGGAAGCCCTCGCTTATTACAAAGACAACAGGGGCGGCCTTGATCTCGTGGCCCTGGATATGATTATGCCGGAGATGAGCGGTAGAGATACCTATGATCAGCTAAAGAAGATCGATCCTGATGTGAAAGTCTTGCTGGTCAGCGGTTACAGTATAAACAAACAGGTCGAGGAATTACTTGAAAAGGGTTGCAAAGGATTTATGCAAAAGCCGTTTGACATCATTCAGCTATCCCACAAACTAAGGGAAGTGTTGGACCACTAAATAACCACGCTTCGAAAACTTTCCAAAAAAGTTACCCAAAAGATTCACGGTAGATAAATACCAACAGGATCATCCCGCAGAACGAAGCGCTATTTTTCTTGGGGTCCCAAGGTTATCTCAATGCGCCGATTTTGGGTGCGCCCCTCTTCGGTGCGATTTGAGGCCACCGGTCTGTAGAAACTGTAACCACGGACGGATAATCTTTCCGGTGGGACACCGCCCTCCTCCTGAATAAACCGAACAACCGCCGCTGCCCGGGCGGTTGACAATTCCCAGTTGCTCGGGAATTTTTTTTTGGAGCCTGCACTTATGGGGACATTATCCGTGTGTCCCTCGACCACGACATTCTGATTTTCATGGCCGCTGATGGAGTCCGCGATTACGATCAACAAACTTTTGCCCTGTTCGTTAATATCAACCTTTCCCGAATTAAAAAGAATTTTGTCGATGAAAATCACCTTCAGTTTGTCTTCCATCTCGATAACTTCTACGTCCTGAGACGCAATCTGATCCTTTAAACTTGTTTCGATGGTTTTTTTTGTGTCATCCAGCAATTGGATGACCTTTCCCTGCAGTTTTATTACCGATTTCTTTTTATTCAAATCGGTTGTCAAACTCTCAAGGTTTTTAGAAAGTTGCAGATTTATATTTTTTAGTTGGGCGTTCTGAGCCTGGCGGGCTTTGAGGTCATTTAAGCATTTGTTCTTGCTAGTCTCCGCGCTTTTCAGTTTAGCAGTCAGGTTTTCTATTTGTTCATCAGCTTGCTTAATTTCTGCATTCAATTCACTTTTAACGGCCGTATGCTGATCTCCGGTAACACAGGCGGACGACAGAATCAAAATGAAACATGAAACAAAGAATAGCGACCGATTATGCATAATAATATCTCCCTCAAGAGGTTTTCCGATAACTTCTTGATGCCCTTCCTTCAACAAATGGGGTCACAGGTTGACTTGCGATTTGATCGATTCCTACTTCTTCCAGTATTCCGGAGTTGCTTTCATCTGGTTTTTTACTTTCTTTACAATATGACCCTAATTGAGCGAAAGTCGAGGATGCCCCAGATCCAAGGCGTCCAAGGGCGAAGCTGTAGTAACTTACTGCGAGCCCTTGGCAAAGCTGGAGATGGGGTATCCCCGGCTTTCCCGAAGGGTAAACAAAATGGGGGGAAAAAAGAACTTTTATAACTCATCATAAAGGTGGATGCAAATCTGGTATGAAAAACTGTTAAAAGCATTTGATTTGTTTTTATAATAAGTCCTTCTCGATTTTGATTACGCTCCATTAGGGTATGACTGTCAGCCGTGTTGCCGCCGCTAAAGATCTCACCGATTGTTTATCGAAATGTTCGACGGCATTACATCGGCACTATCATAAATCAGCCCCAAAGTAACCCCTAAAAAGCGGCCCAAGTTAACCGGCACATTTTGTCGGCATCTGCTGAAACACCACTGTCATCTGCGGAGATCGCTGCTGCCTTAGGACATAAGCATCTAAGCGGTATTCACGCAAAGAACTGCCTGAGCTGCGGAAAGTAGGTTTTTTCGAATACACCATCCCCGACGAACCTAACGGCCGTTAGCAGAAGTACCGGTAGACCGACGCCGGGAAGCATTTG
This sequence comes from Desulfatiglandales bacterium, assembly GCA_030145585.1. Taxonomy (GTDB): domain Bacteria; phylum Desulfobacterota; class DSM-4660; order Desulfatiglandales; family HGW-15; genus JAQYVK01. The sequence goes on from JAQYVK010000468.1 coordinate 4,089, forward strand.
TGAAGGAGGCTGCGCCTTTTTTTTCATATATCAAGACCTGACAACTTTTACTTTACACTCTTTTGAAACCTTGGATTTGACCCACTCCCATCACAGTTCTTGGTTCCTCGTTTTCGGAGCGGTTCTGGCGGGACGACGGGTAGGATTTTAGACTTCACCACCGCGCCTCCATTATTCCAATATAGTTTAATAATTAACTCATTTGATGACTTTAAGTTAGCAAATGAAATTATTTTTAAACCAAGGCTTGACTTTGGTTTAAAAATATGATTAATTCATGACTATGAGTAAGGAAATAAAGACAAAAATAAACCGCATGATCAGTCAATGGCCCAGAGGCACTGTTGGTGCCGCATCCTACCTGAATACCATGGGTTTCAGCCATGATCTTCTGGTTAGATACAAAAAGAGTGGCTGGGTCCAGTCATTTGGTAGAGGTGCGTACATACTCAGTGAGGATAAAGTGGAATGGCCCGGTGCGCTTTACACGCTTCAAACCCAATTGGGCTTGAATGTACACCCAGGGGGAAAGACGGCACTTGAGTTAAAAGGATATGCCCATTACCTACCATCCGGTAAAAGAAAAGTGTTTCTGTATGGAACACAAGGGCAAGTTTTGCCGAACTGGTTCAAAGGGGAGCGATTGGGGGTGGATATCTCTATGACCCGGACAAATCTATTCCCATCAAACATAAAAGATGGTTTTTCCGAATTCAATGAAACCGGTTTTTCCATAAAGATATCTTCACCCGAAAGGGCCGCTATGGAGATGCTTCATATTGTTCCGGGAAAGATCCGGTTTGAGGAAGCCTTTTTGCTCATGGAAAATCTCGTTAGCCTTAGGCCGGATATGGTGCAGAGGCTACTGGTTAAGTGCCGATCCATAAAGGTCAAAAGGCTTTTTATGTACATGGCGGAGAAGCAGGAGCATTCCTGGGTATCAGAGATAGAACCATCGAGGATAAATTTTGGGAAAGGGAAGCGCATGATCGTCCGGAAGGGAAGGTATGACCGAAAATATTGTATCACCGTCCCCAAGGATTATAACGAGGAGATCTCCGGATGAGAGACACGATCTTTTTTAGACAGGCCTTATTACTCCTCAGAATCTTGCCTTTGATTTACAGGGAGGAAGTGTTCGCCCTGAAAGGAGGGACTGCTATCAATTTTTTCGTTCGGCAACTCCCCCGTCTTTCAGTGGATATAGACCTCACATACCTTCCCATAAACGAGAGGGAGCTTGCACTAGATGACATCAGCCATGCTCTACTTCGCTTATCCAAAGAGATCAAAAAGAGAATTCCGAAGATACAAATCGTTCTGAAAAATATCAGCGGCACTAAAACTTTAAAAGGCATGGTCGTCAACCAGGAGGGAGTGACTGTAAAAATAGAACCCAACCTCGTATTGAGAGGCGCTGTATATCCAGCCGAGATAAAAACACTTTCCAAAAGAGCGCAAGACCTCTTTGAGCTTTCGGTGCAAAGCCGCATACTCGCAATGGACGAATTGTATGCAGGGAAAATCTGTGCAGCACTGGACCGTCAACATCCGAGGGATCTCTTTGACATCCACATCTTGATAAAGAATGAAGGCTTAACTGTTGAGATGCGGAGAGCGTTTATTGTATACCTCATCAGCCATCCACGGCCTATGATTGAGATACTCAGTCCCCAGCTGAAAGATATGAAAGATAGTTTTGAAAAGGAATTCAAAGACATGATAGCCGAGGATGTGACATTAGAAGAGCTACACACGGCAAGAGAGCATCTTGTCTCAACGCTTCAAAGCGAGTTGACAACGGATGAGAGAACGTTCATCATTTCAGTAAAGGAGGGGCACCCCCGATGGGACCTCCTCCCACTTAAGGGAATTGAAAACCTACCTGCTGTTAAATGGAAGCTTTTGAATATCGGAAAGATGGATCCTTCCAAACACCAAAATGCAGTTGATAAATTGAGAGATTATCTGGGGGTGTAAAGGAGCCTGTCTTTTAAAACCCTATCCACCGTTCGTGTGGCGGGTGTGGTTCCTAACAGTCTACAGACTACAGCCTAATAGGCTATTAATAAAGCAAGCCTGATGAGTGACACGCCACGATCCTCGTTTCTGAATGTCATGAAGAATGGCGTTAAAAAACAGGGCAAGGGTTGGCTCCTCGAATTGTGATCGATGCTTGTACCCAACAAGAGTCAACGGAAGACTTGACCCCTTTCAGCTTGACCAACTTGGTTTTTCAAAGTCCTGGGCATTTGATTCTTTTTGTTTTTTCATTTTTCGTTTTTCCTTTGAATTAAGCTGGGCCTTTTTCTGTTGTTCCCTCTTGCCTTTATCTTTTTTCCCTTTATCACCCATATCTGTTTCTCCTTGCTTGAAAATGACTCGCGCCGAAATGCAATTTTTTAAAGTTACATTATCGCACAGTAATCGGAAAAAGGGCGCGATTTGCTACTTGATCCATGAAATAAGGGTATTATAGCACAAATTAGCACTACAATCAACTTCCCACTAGCACGATAGTCTTAAAGATTGCAGCTGCGCCTCCAGGCCGCCACCCCTGCCCGCCGAAGCTTCATGCGCCCGTCCTCCGTAGCAAGCTACTGCGGAGGGTGGAAAGGTGGGAGCTTTAGCGAATGTGGTTGGCGGAATTTTTCCTTAAATCAATACTAATCGGGCGACGGCTTTTAAATGTATTACTAATAGTCTACAGCTTCTTGGCTCGGCGAAGTTCAGATTGTTCTGAACGAAGACGGCTCAGCCTAAATACCTTGATCTCTGTTAACATGAGCCAAGAGCAGTCACGGTAGGAATGCCGGTTACCCGGCACCCCCCGCACAGATCCCAAGCATGCGGAACTACCGCACTGGGCTCCTGCCTCAGGTAATAACGCGCAGACGCCT
>JAQYVK010000469.1 GCA_030145585.1 Desulfatiglandales bacterium
ACCTGGATTCATTTGATTCGATGTAAAGCTATCATTTATATAAATCACAGTAACAAATAGCTAGGCCCAATAAAGTCGCGCCAGGGCGGGCCGAATGTCGAAATCCGAAATTCACCCGCCCGAGGCGGGCAAGAATTCAAAACTCTAATGTTCCAATGTTAGAAACAAACGGACCAAATTGAACTCTCGAGACCAAATGTCGCACAGTACAGTTTCGGTCATTTGGATTTTGGTCATTTGATATTGTTTCGAATTTCGGATTTCGAGATTCGAATTTGTATGTTCTCTGGAGCGATGTCCCCACGTTGGAGGTGTCCAGTGTCAATCGCCTTGCCCTAAAAGAGATCTGTTCCGGTTCGGACAAAAATAGGTCATTGTTCCCGGGGAGTCATCGAGGCAAGATCCTGAATGGGGAACTTTGATCGCACATCAATGGAAAGTCCGGCGCGTTCTCCCATTCTCAAACGGTGGTAGCCGGCCACAGCGATCATGGCGCCATTATCCGTGCAGTATGCTGGACGAGGGTAATGGAAACCCATCTTTTTTTCCAAGGCGCAGGCCCTTACTTTGTCACGCAGGGCCTGGTTACATGCAACGCCCCCGGCGATGACAATTGAATGAATCCCCATTTTCTCTCCGGCTGTCATCAGCTTATTGGTCAACACCTCTATGACCGCTTCTTGAAATGAGGCTGCGATATCGGCTACTTCCACGTCGACGTTCTCTTCCTGGCGCCACTTCTTGACATAGAGTGAAACAGCGGTCTTAAGACCACTGAAGCTGAAGTCGAGGGAATCCCGGGACATATAGGCTCTCGGAAAGGAAATCTTATCTTTTTCACCGGATCGGGCCAGATTTTCAATGGGGACACCCCCTGGGTACCCAAGACCCAGAATCTTGGCTACTTTGTCAAAAGCCTCGCCCGCGGCATCATCGAGTGTCTGGCCGAGCTGAACATAATCGCCGTATCCCTTTACGTGATAGACAGAAGTGTGCCCACCAGAAACGGTGAGAGCCACAAACGGAAAATCCGGCGGATTGTCCTCCAGGAAAATCGAAAGAATGTGCCCTTCCAGGTGGTTTACGCCAATCATTGGGACCTGATGGACATAGGCGAGGGACTTGGCGTAACTCAGCCCAACAAGCAATGCTCCGACGAGGCCGGGCCCCACAGTCACAGCGATTCCGTCCAGGTCCTTTATCTTGACATTGGCCTTGGACAGCGCCCGGTCGACCACGGGAACGATATTCCTGATATGCTCCCTGGACGCGAGTTCGGGGACTACCCCCCCATAAGGATGATGGTGTTTGATTTGTGAATGGACAATGCTTGATAGAACCAGTTCACCATCCGCTACTACGGCTGCAGAGGTGTCGTCACAGGAAGTATCTATACCGAGAATGTTCATCTGTTTGAGAGGAGGATGGGTCTTCGGGGCCATGCCAAAGATGACTCTTGCTTGAGCAGGAAGATTCTATGAGATAATAAATATGAGGGCCACATGTTTAACGTTTAGATAAAAACCTTTTTTTGATTTTTTGCCAAGTACCTTCTTGTACAACCTCCACGAGGATCACGGAAATATTATCTCCCCCTCCCCCTTCTTTTGCCCCATCGATCAGAAAGTCGACTTTTTCTTCCAGGGAGAGCGTGGGTTCGGACAGAATGGATTTGATCGATGGCACGGAAACAAAATTCGTGAGGCCGTCAGAACACATCATGATGATATCACCTTTTTCAGGCCTGATGGGCGTAATATAGACATTCACCTTTTCATTGAGACCCAACACCCTGGTCAAGATATTTTTTAGGAAGGGGCTGGTAGAGCTAAGTGAATCGCCCCTTCCCAGTTTTTGCTTTTCCGCCTCAACGGAATGTTCCTCGGAGACTAAGATCAATCGACCTTGATCAAAGAGGAACACAGGGCTGTCCCCTACGTTGCCGGCCCACATACAGTTTTTTTCAATGAGCAGGGCCGAAACCGTGGTACCCATTCGGTGATATTCAGGTCTTTTTTGTGCCTCATGAACGATAATATTGGATAAAGAAATGGAGTTGATAAGGTGTCTCGCGTTTTCTGAAACATCATTTGTTATGGGCTCAAAAAAAGATGGTGGATTGTCATTTTTGACCTTGTCCCAGTAATCGGCCATGGTTTCCACGACCATTCTACTTGCGACTTCTCCGGCTTTGTGTCCCCCCATGCCATCGGCAATGACGTAGAGCCCCAGCTCATCGTTCAAGAGGAGACTATCCTCATTGAGCTTTCGCTTTAAACCTCTATCTGTTTTTCCGGCAGTTATGACCTTCATCGATACCCAGTCCGGTGAAATCGAGAGTGAAATAATGTAAAAAACGCTGGCGTTTAAGTTCGAATTCCCCGCTGCTTGCAGCGCGGGATGAATTCGAATTCAGTTGAATTCAACTTGATCGGCGAGTATCACGAGCCGATGTGATATCCTGCAAATTGCAGGCTGCAGTTTGCAGGGAGCAGCTTGCTGCAGGGAGAGTTCATTCCGCCCTTCCATGCAAATGATACTCACTATAACATCTCAGATAGCCGAATGTAAATGCCTAGGGTTACTCCGTAAGCTACCAATCTCATTGCTGATAGTTAAACTAGGGTAGGATTTGGGTTTCATACACCCTAATTTAACAGAATAAAAGGATACAAAATCTAAGGTCCGTTTTGTGACTCCTTTTTGGCAAGCATTTCATCGATTTTGGTAATGACCAGTTTCAGATGTTCGGCCATTTTACCTGCTTCATCGTACCGTTTCTCCGGATCCTTTTCGAGGGCCTTATCTATGATCTTTTGGACGACCGGGGGGATTTTTGAGTTGAGATCTCTGGCGGAAAGATGCTTCTCGTTCGTAATCTG
>JAQYVK010000470.1 GCA_030145585.1 Desulfatiglandales bacterium
TTCGCAGCAGGAAACAGCTTCACCCTTGTGACGCCTTGGATCTACGGCATCCTCGACTTTTGCAACGTTAGGGTTAAGTTAGGCTGAAGGATCAAGAGAAGTAGATCTTCCCCGCCAAGGTCGGGATCTCCGACCGGCACAAAGTCTTCAAGATGCAACTTTGGTAAAAAAGGGGGGGGAAGCGTGGTTGATCGACCATCTTTAAATGAATTCAAAGCCGCCGCCAACAGCCTTGAACCTATCATTGTTCACACACCCTTGATACCTTACCGCGGCGGGGATCATGATACTAAAATCCTGCTAAAACCCGAAATTCTGCAGGCTGTGAATTCGTTTAAGCTTCGCGGCGTTTTCAATGCCGTTGCCTCGCTCAGCGCAGAGGAAAAAGCAAGAGGTGTCAGCACGGTCAGTGCGGGCAATACCGCGCAGGCACTTGCGTGGTCCGCAAGATATTTTGCAACATCCGCTCACTGCATTATGCCGGAAACGGCACCTCTTCCCAAGATTGAGGCCGTGAAAGCATACGGCGGCATTCCCGTGCTTATCCCCATGTCGGAAGTCTTCCGTTTCCTAAAGGAACATCTCTGGGAAAAGGAATCCTATTCCTTTATTCACCCGTGGACGAATCGACAAGTCATGATCGGCCATGGGGGTCTCGGCCTGGAAATAATGGACGATGCCCCTGATGTTGACAGCGTGTTTATACCCGTCGGAGGAGGCGGGTTGTTGAGCGGAGTCGGCAGCGCTATTAAGGCGGTCAACCCTTCGGTACGCATCTATGCCGTTGAGCCCGAAGGCTGTCCTGCACTGCATTCGTCTATTGATCAGGGTCAACCGATGACAGTGGAATGCAAAACGATCTGTGACGGTGTAGCAGTCCCGTATATCACGGATGAAATGTTTCCGCTTCTTAATGAATTAATCGATGACGTGTTACTGGTCTCCGAGCGATCCGTGCGCGCGGCAATCAGATCCATTTTATGGCATAATAAAATGTTGGCTGAACCGGCGGGGGCGCTCGCGCTGGCTGCCGCTCTGCAAGTGCCTCCGAAACAGAGAGGCAAAAGCGTTTGTCTTGTAACCGGGGGTAGCATCGGGTTTGAACTTATGATGGAAATTCTTCAAGAAAAGTGAGGGCCAATGATATGAAAAGAACAATCGTAAAGACGGCTGGTGCGCCCGCTCCCTTAGGTCCGTACAGTCAGGGCGTATTAGTGGAAGGGGGTCGTACCTTGTATATCGCCGGCCAGCTTCCTATTGACCCTCAAACCGGCAGTTTGGTGGGGGATGGAGACATTCGAATTCAAACCGAACGGGTTTTGGATAACATTGGGGCCATACTGCAAGAAGCCGGGATGGGATTTAATGATTTGGTAAAGATCGGTATTTTTCTTGCAAACTTTGATGATTTTGGCGATGTTAACGAAATCTACGGAAGACGTTTTACCGACAGCCCCCCCGCGCGAACTACTGTGCAGACCGCCAACTTCCCGATGGGTTTTCTAATTGAGATAGACGCAATTGCCGCGGCGTGAGCGAAATTAAAATTTAGTGTTAAAACCCGATTTATTTAAATATCTTTGAGAAGGTATCTAGGGTAACATCAATATCTTCAGCGCTGATATGATAATGGGTCACAGCCCGAAGGCGTCCGGCCCCGAATGCCGAATTCCTACATGAGTTGTGCGCTTAAGTGTTCATTCCACCATCCGCCATAAAAACGCTTCCCGTCGAGAAGCTGCTTTGATCGGAGGCGAGGAAAAGAACCATTCGGGCAATCTCTTCAGCTTGACCGTGACGGCCCAGGGGGATGAGCCGGTTGAGAAATTCGGTACCATCCTCCCCGACTACTTCTGTAAGACGTTCCTCGATCTTTGTTTGGAAGGTGTTCTCGATAGGCCCCGGGCCCAGAATGTTGACACGGATATTCCGTGGCGCCACCTCTTTTGCAACTGAACGCATGAGTCCGATGAGGGCGTGTTTGGATGTCGCATAGGCGCAAACCCCCGGATCGGCGGTAACACCCATGATGCTGGAAGTTATGATGATGCTCCCACCATCATTCATCTGGGGCAGGCAGTATTTACAAGCGAGGAAGGAACCTCGGACGTTGATCGCCATGACTTCGTCAAATACCTCTTCAGGAAAATCAACAATAGGTTTGATCGCACCGCTAATGCCGGCGTGGCTGAACAACACATCGATCTTACCCCATTTGGCAACAGTCTGGTTAATATAATTTTGTGTCTCTTCTGTGTCTGCGACATTCGCCTTAACGATTCCTACAGAGTCGGTGTTCGCGTTTAGGGTTTTGGCTGCGCGGGCCAGGTTCTCTTCATTACGGCCCACCAGCATAACTCTGGCGCCTTCCTTCAAAAGAAGCCTGGCGCTCTCCAGGCCAAGGCTCCCGGCTCCTCCGGTAACCACGCATACTTTGCCCTCCATAATTCCCATTATTACTGCCTCCTCTTTATTAAAAATTTAAGTCCGGAATTTAAAGTGTTTTCAAACCTCGTTATCCCACCGGGTGAGATAGCCAGGGTTGAAAGAAACAATGCCTTCAAAGGTCGGGACCTTTATCGACAAAGTCTCTTACGAATCCATAATTTTGGCCGCGTATAGGGCCTAAAAGGATATTCCTGTCGCTTGTTCCAAGGACAAGCCGTCACCCTCATATCCTAAAAATTTAGTTACATTCTTAAACCTTGGAAAACAAAGAAGACGTCGATGAACAATAAAAGGTTTTATTTAGACTACAGGGTTCTAAGGCGTTTGGATTGGCGAAGTGGTTCGTTTTATAATAATGGATGTCGTTATCATGGTCAAAATCACGGAGGCCGCAAACGCATATAGGCCAAAATGCACTGTGACATCAGCCATGGCGCCGAGCCTTACGGTGACGATAAGCAGCGCTGCAACAAACACATCCATCATGGACCACTTCCCATACTGTGAAATCCAATGTAAGGTCTTATTATGCCTGTCCGGATGAGGGAATAGACCGTTTACATGTCCGATGAGGAACAAGAGTTTGAACAAGGGCAACAAAATACTGAAGCCGAAAATCAGGGCAAAAAGAATAGGGTATCCTTCAGACAAAAGTTGAAACAAGCCGGTAATGATTGAAACCTGACTCGAGAAGATGAAAAGTTTTTTAAAGGTGAGAACAGGTGCAAATATACCAATCAAGAACAGGACAAAAGACAAAGACAGCAGAACATTGGCTTTTATCCTCTCAGCTTGGAATTTGGAACCTAAAGATTGTTTTTCAGCATCGTCCATACCGGTCAGGTCAAGCCTTTTACCTCCCCTGCTCATTTTGGTCGCCTTCCCTCGACCATGCTCGGGATCGTTCGAGAGCACCCCAATGGTTTTTAGCCACGGACTCACACAGACAGAACGGGACAAAGATCTATTATACCCAGGTTAGAGAAAGAAGAATGGTTGAATAGGTTTTGCTTAAAATTATGGGAGAAGGCCGAATGCGAGAGAATAAACTCGTTTCTTCCTTATCCCGGCATGATGTTTCCTCAAGCTTACCCTGTGGAATGAATTTACAATCAAGATTCCACGGGGAGAAGCGATCCTCGAGCGGTAGTGCTCCTAAAGCGACAGCGCTTTTCAAGCAGAGCGCTCTCCAACCGGAACGGTTGGATTAATCCTGTCTAACTAGTATGTCTCTGCGAGAGGTATAAAGATCCTTTTAGGGGTTATTGTTAATTCTTATGGGGCTAGGGGACGCTTCGTCAGCCATTCGTTTTAAATTCGCTTCTTCATTTTGAAGAATATCAAGCAACATCAATGCCTCGCCTGCAGTAAAATGCAAAGCCTTTTCCCCACCACAGAAGATCTCCAAACCAGTATCGGTGACTTCGATCGTGTATTTCTCTTTCGTTTCCAGCATCGCATCTCCCACTCGCTACTTGGGCAAGAGTCCGCCCGCGCCTCCCATTCCGGGAAGTTTCCCCCCTTTTAGGGCTTCTAACTGCTTCATGAGTTCTGCTATCTGGCTGTTTTTTTCTTGCAGTTCAGAGTCTTTCGCGGTGATTTGGGTATCCTTGTCTTTCAACGCCGCATCCTTTGAACTGACAAGTGCCTTTAAATCGGATAGCTCGGACGTACTACCAAGGGAAGACAGTTTAAGCTTGTCTAATTGGGATTGCACATCTGCCAGGGCGCCTGTTTTTTGATTAAGAAGGCCTTGCAATTGGGCCATACTTGCGGCATTTTCAGTCAACTGCTGTTGAATGGAGGCGTTTTTGGAACGTAACATGCCCATCTCACGCTCATATTTGTCCAGCGCCTCTTTTTCCTTTTGGGCTGAACCCATTTCTTGCTGAAGTACCGAAAGTTTTTTCTTGTCCTCTCCTATGCTTTTTTCCAAATCCGCGATCTTGGTGTCCTTTTCTTTTACTTGATTCTCCAGCTTGGCCACTGCTTGTTTTGCCGACTCAAGCTCTTCCACCTGTTTATCAAAATCTTCCTGAGATACGCCACACCCAGTAAATCCCAACATCATGATACACACAAAGATCAAACAATATTTTGGTTTCATGGCCTATTCCTCCTTATTTAGGAATTAGAAAACCCCCATCTTTGGGGCCAAGTCAGAGAAAAGAGTCTACTCAACCTCAATCAAGTCATCAGTCATCTTGGAAATGACAGCGAGCGTTGCGATGGGTACTCCCAAATTCTTTAGAGACTCTCTCCCCCCTTCAAAGCTTTTTTCTATCACCGCGCCTATGCCCACCAGACTGGCGTTGGCATGTTCAATCAATCTCGCCAGGGCGCCAATGGTTGAGCCTGAGGCCAGAAAGTCATCAATAATCAATAACTTGGCGTCTTCGTTGATAAATTCTGATGAGACCATGAGGAAGGCATCACTCCCTTTCGTGTGTGATGGTGCCACTTCCACATAGACCTTTCCAGTCATGGTAACCGGTCTGACCTTGCGTGCATAAATAACCGGTATTCCCAATGCATAGCCTGTTGTAAGTGCCGGCCCAATGCCTGATATCTCTGCTGTAATGACTTTTGTGGCTCCTGTATCCTTGAAACGCTTGGCGAGTTCCTGTCCTACATCAAACATCAGGGTGGTATCAATCTGGTGGTTGATAAAACCATCTACTTTCAGGATACCCCCTCCCAGATTCTGTCCTTTGGTCATAATAAGTTCTTTGAGTTTCTCCATATAAGGTCCTTTCTGTTATTTAAAACCCTTCTCCAATTTTATTGGAGAAGAGGGTCCAAGGATTCCAGGGGTCGCGCCCGCTACAAAAATGGCGGGCGGGGATTCAAGGGTTTATTTTCTAAAGACTTTATCAACGCTTTTAACATTCTTTCGATTTCTGCGATGTCTTCTTTTAGTTTATCCAATACACCTTTTTCAATTAAATCTAAATCCCCTGCTAATAATATCTGCGTTTCCAATTCGCAAACAGAACCATAAGATATGTAAAGCATCCTGATATAATCTGCGGTTGTCTTTCTTCCATATCCTTCTGCTATATTAGATAGAATAGATACAGCAGATCTTCTTATCTGTGAAGTTAGGCCGTATATTTCTTCCTTTGGGAATTTTGCTGTAATTCTGTATATCTCTAAACAGAGTTCGTATGATTTTTGCCAGACTTTCAAATCTTTGTAATTCTTTAGCATTTCACTTGAACCCTTGAATCCTTGACCCCTCGAACCCTCCAGGAATACACCGACTAAGCTGGAGATAATTGATACATTGGAATTAACTATAACTAAAAGGGAGATGAACCAAGTTTATTCTTACAATAATCTATGGATTTTTGAAAGCTATTAAGAGATTGATTTCCCATTGAACATTTATTTTGGAAAACCATGATATTTATGATAGTTAGGCTGACATGAAAAAAAGAGTTATACTTTTTGATCTGGATGGAACTTTGACTGATCCTGTGGAGGGGATAACAAGATCCATCCAATACGCACTCAAAAAACTGGGAAAACCCACTCCTGACTCTGAGGATCTCCATTGGTGTATCGGGCCACCGCTAGTACAAAGCTTAAAGCGCCTTCTTGGAGACGATGGATCAGGACAGGTACAGGAAGCGCTTCTAATATATCGAGAGCGCTTTAGCAGAATCGGAAAATTTGAAAATAAGGTTTATGAGGGTATTCCGGAAGTCCTCTCCCTACTGAATAAAAAAGGATATTCCCTTTTTGTGGCCACATCAAAGCCCACGGTGTACTCAATTGATATTATCAATCATTTTGCACTCGCACCATATTTTAATCAGGTTTATGGAAGCGCATTGAATGGGGATCTTGTTGATAAGACAGAGTTAATCAATCACATCGTATCAAATGAAAACTTAGATAAAAATAATGCGGTCATGATTGGAGACCGTCGTCACGATATTATTGGCGCAAAGAATAACGGCCTGGCAAGTATCGGAGTAACCTACGGTTATGGTACCAGAGAAGAACTCCTGGACTCTGGCGCTGACCGGCTCGCAACAAGCCCATCAGATATTTTGAATATCCTATCTTGATAGAATATGGGGACGTAGTTGACTATCGTGACAAACTATTCTGTCGGTGTGGACTGTGGATTGAATGGGTAGAAGATTTTTTTAACAACGGTTAGATACTAAATCTTATATTTTACAATCATCGCATCTGCAGCGCAGACGCCTTTACCCTCCGGATAGACGAACACAGGGTTGAGGTCCAATTCCTTGATGTCATCCTTATGTTCGCAGGCATAGTCTGACACCTTGACCATCACTTCCGCCAATGCCTCCAGGTCACAGGGGGGCTGGCCCCGGTAACCGCTCAAGAGCTTGAACCCTTTCAGTTGCCTGATCATATCAATGGCTTCTTCCTTATTCAAGGGGACGGGGTAGAGGACGACATCCTTAAAGATTTCTACAAATACGCCACCCAATCCAACCATGAGCATGGGCCCGAACTGAATATCATTGGTGACACCAATAATCGTTTCAACCCCTTGGGGGGCCATTTCCTGGACCAATATACCCTCCAGTTTGGCGTCCGGGGCATGTCTTTTGCAGTTTGCCAGAATTTCATCAAAAGCTGCAGCCGCCTCCGCCGCATCATTAATAGAGAGTTTTACGGCACCCACATCGGACTTGTGCAAAATATCGGGGGAATTGATTTTAAGAACGAGGGGAAAGGACATGTCCTGAAGGGCTTCCGGCAGATCTGCCCGGATGTCAACAACTTTCTGAACAGGCACAGGCACCCCATAACGCTCTATTTCCTGCTTGCTGTCAAACTCGGAAAGCGCATATGAGTCCCTACCATTCTTTTTTGCTTCAGGCACCGCCACATCCAAGGTTCTCTTTGTGGGACTGTAGGTCACGAAACCGGACAATCGGTTCAGACATTTCATCCCTGTGCCTACAGACGAGAGTAAGGGGATTCCGCCATTTTCTACAATCTTTCGATAATCGCTATGGACGGCCCCTTCACGGGGTGGAGAGAGAAAAGCCGGCTTCGTACATCCATGTTCTTTCGCTTTCACGATACTCTCACAGAATATCTTCCATATGATACTGAATTTTACCCCGAGGGTTCCGCCTAAAAGGACTCCCCCAATATTTGGATCCTTTTCAAAGGCCTTCATGAGGCCGATGACCTTGTCTTCACTACGAAACAATGCCGTCGTGGCGTCCAGGGGGTTTTTGGGGGTGGCAAAGCCCGGCAGATAGTTTCTCATCTCCTCTTTTGTGCTGTCTAAAATATCAGGGAGCTCAACGCCGTATTCATCCGCCAGATCCGCATAGATCACGTTTTCTCCACCTGACAGCGTAACGGTACCAAAGGTCGGTTTTTCAGGATAACGGCCGTCGAGAATACTGAGCAACTGGGTCATGCATATGAGCTGTTCCAGGTCCTCCACCACGATGACGCCGAATTTCTGAAATACACTTTCGTACGCTTCCCTTGAGCCGGCCAGATTGCCGGTGTGGGATGCCGCGGAAGTGGCACCTTTCTCGGATCTGCCCGCTTTGAGGACAACAACAGGTTTTTTTTGTTGAGCCGCTTTGCTCAGGGCCTGTGTAAACAACTTGGCGTCCTTCACCCCCTCGAGGTACAGGGAAACCACCTTCACATGATCGTCATCCACAAGGAAGTCTAAAAATTCCTCCAGAGATGTTACGTTTCCGTTACCGGAGGAGATGGCATAGGCTGAATTAATATATCCGGTGTGGACAAGGGTGGCCACAATTGACCCGCTCTGTCCGACTATGCCGATGCCCCCACCGTTGGTCCCTATCTCTTCGGGGAATCCCAATCCCCACATGTTTATTTTGTCGACATTATTGAATATGCCCATGCAATTGGGGCCCAGGATCTTCATGTCATATTCTCTGCCGATGTCCACCATTTCCTTTTCAAGCCGGATGCCCTCCGGTGTGAGTTCTTCTGAAAAACCGCTGGCAAACACCATGGCAGCCCTGACACCAAGACCCCCCGCCTCTTTCAAGAGACCGTTCACGGTCCTTGCCGGTGTGCAGAGGATGACGCAGTCGACGGTTTCGGGAAGATCCTTCAATGAAGGGTGGCACTTTTTTCCAAATAGCTCATCCCGCTTTGGATGCACAAAGTATATCCTATCGGTGTTCTCGCTCTCGAGGGCATTTCGGGCGGTATGCATCCCGAAACTTCCCTCTCTGTCCGTGACGCCGATGATAGCCATACTCTTCGGTCTGATTAGTTTTTCAAGGCTCATGTATATTAAGTTCCCTTAATTGATTGAATATTTTCACTTGATAATTGAAGATTGTCGAATGATACAAGTTAGTTCGCTTCGCTCACAATTGGAATAGTGGAATACTGGAATCATGGGATAATGGGTTCTGGAAAAATGGGATTTTGGGTTATTGGGAATTTTCTTCTTGACAATCAAGCTGCTGACATTCGAAAATAAACCCTTCCTTTGAGGATCAACATTCCAAAATTCCACCATTCCATTATTCCATGTGTGAGGCAAAAACACCAAGCCTCAATAAACCACTTTATTTTCAGTAAGCTGTAGAAATTCCGAGACGTTATTTGATAGCATCGAAACCGGCCAGGAATGCGGCTTCGTTGGCCTCATTGTAGTTTCCCTTGCCTTTTTCTTTGAAATAATCCTTCAATGTCTCTATCGCAAAGTTTTTTTCAAAGAATGCACACTTTTTGATAACGGCTCCGACCATGACAAGGTTGGCCCCTTTGAGGTTTTTTATCTGCTGTGCCAGAGATACACATGGTATTCGAATGACCTCGACGTCATTTCTAATGTCGGTATCATCGGGAATCATGTCGCTATTTAGAAATACCTTTCCCTCTTTTTTCATGAATTCGGCATATTCCATGGAGGGCTGATTCATGGCAACCAGCACATCGATTTCTTCCATATTGGGACTCCCCAGGGCCTCATCACCAAATTTTACCACACTGTTGGCCTTCCCTCCTCGCATCGTCGGACCATATGCCGGCATCCATGAGACCTCCTTGCCCTCCTTCAAAGCCATTTCGCTGAAGATGAGACCGGCCGTCAGAACGCCCTGTCCACCGAAACCTGAAAATACCAATTCATTTATCATCACGACCCTCCCTTTTTTTGAACTCACCAAGGGGATAAATGGGGACCACCTTGTCTTTGAGCCATTCATTGGCATCCACCGTGGACACCTTCCAGTTCGTAGGACACTGAGCGAGGACCTCTACGAGAGAAAATCCCTCACCGTTCAATTGCGCCTCAATGGCGTTCCGGACATATTTCTTGGTCTTGTTGATCTCCTTCGCGCTGTGCAGAGAGCCCCTGGCGACGTACGCGACATCGAAGTTCTGTGCGATGATCTCTGGGACTTTTATGGGGTTTCCGGTACTCTCACAGTCTCTTCCTGAGGCGCTCGTTGTGGTGTGTTGTCCAGGTATGGTTGTCCAGGACATCTGACCGCCTGTCATGGCGTAGTTGGTGTTGTTGACGGCGAAGGTCGTAACGTTGGTGTTCACATAGGCCGTATTTATGGTATCCGAAAGGCCGATCACGTAGGCATCTCCGTCTCCCTGATAGGAGATGATCAAGGTGTCGGGCCGTCCGGTTTTGGCCCCTCTAGCCACGGATGTCGCTCGACCGTGGGCGCACTGAAGTTTGTCGCCCCCCCAGGTGAAGTTCATGTTGCAGTTACAGCCAACACCTAGAATTAAAATATGATTCTTTTCCTGGCCTTTTTCTTCAAGGACCTCGGCAATCAAGCGATTCAGGATGCCATGGCCGCAACCGGCACAGAACGCCGTCGGCTCTTCCATAATCTTGGGTATTTTTCTCGCGACAGCCATATTAAAACGCCTCCTTTAAGTTCCCGGCTTTTAATTGCCTATAGACTTCGATCACTTCTTTCACCTTTGGCATTTTTTGGTTGGTCGCATGGACATAGACCGGGATGTTGGTTTTGAATCCCTTCTTTACGGCGAGAGCAACATCCTCAACATGTTGACCCATGTCCGTGGTTTCGATGGAGAGAAATCCCCGGATGCCTTCAGGGAGTTCTTCGAAGGCCTTCTTAGGATAAGGCCAGATGGCGATGGGTCTGATGAGCCCGACTTTTTCGCCATCAGACCGAAGTCTCTTCACGGCATCCCTAGCCACCCTCGAAGGCAGACCGAGAGCCACAAAGACATACTCCGCATCCTCCGTGTTGATGCTTTCCCACCGCTGCTCGTTTTCGATAATCTTCTTGAATTTTGCCGTATGGTGAATGGGTTTTTGGTCCATATCAACCCTCTCATGGTCCCTGTCGGTTCCGTCCCAGGACCATTCCAGATCGTACCCGCGCTCTTTGAATTCGGGCATTTCACAAGGTTCCATCATCTGTCCCAGGGCCGCTTCAGAGTATATTTCAACCGGATTCCGATACTCCTCCGCTTTTTCAAAGGCCTCGTATAACAGATCGACTGTTTCCTGAATGGAGTTAGGCGCCCAGACAATGATCCTGTAGTCCCCATGGCCACCTCCCCGGGTATCCCTCAGATAGTCCGTTTGGCTTGAATCCAGGGTTCCCAGGGCAGCACCCCACCGCTGAACATTGACGATGACAGCGGGGAGATCATTGTATGAAAGATATGATATCCCTTCCTGCTTGAGTGAAATACCGGGACCGGATGACCCTGTCATACTCCGCAAGCCCGTCGCGGATGCACCAAAGACCATATTTATGGCCGCAATTTCATTTTCCGCCTGAACGAAATGCCTTCCCAATTCAGGCATTCTAAAAGACAAAAATTCCATGACTTCCGTTTGGGGTGTAATGGGGTATCCGGAATAGAATTGCAAACCTCCCCTCAAAGCCCCCTCCGCAATGGCATGATTACCTTTCCACATCTCTTTCATCAGTTATCACCTCTTTCATTGTGCTCTTATTTCAAAAACGCCATCCGGGCAGACGACATAACATAGCCCGCAGCAATTACATTTTTCCTCCTCCACTTCCACATAATGGTAACCGCCACTATTCAGATCTTCGCAGGTGCTGAGTGCTTCTTTTGGGCACTCTGTCACACAGAATTCGCAACTTTTGCACCGCTCTTTTTCCAGGTGAAGCGTTGCCATAGTATAACCTCCATCAATATGGTTTTTCTCCCAATTAATTGGGAGAAAGGGGTCCAGGATTCAAGGGGTCGAGGGTTCGAGTGATTTTTACCCGCCAAAAAACGGCGGGTTCAGTTCTATTTGGAACGTCCTTGATCTCGAACCATTTTTCCAAGTTAATAATCCCAAACACTAAAATTCGCCCGGCCTCCATTAAGCCGGTAGCGCGTTCGATATACTCTCGGCTGAACGTCTGACCAGTTCAATGAGTTCATCGAGATTTTTTTTACCTATCCGCTGCTCCGGCCCTGCAAGGGAAAGGCTCGCAACTATCCGTCGCAAACGGTCGAAAACCGGGGCCGCAATGCCTTCGGCGCCTTCGATTTGCTCGGATCTGGTATGGGCATATCCTTTCTTCCGGATTATCTGCAAGTCCTCTCTAAAAAGACGGGGGTCGCTGATAGTATTGGTGGTAACCTTTTCAATTTCCATCCCTTCTATTAATTTTTCACGCTCCTTTGCAGGTAGGAATGCGAGAAGGACTTTGCCTGACGCCCCCGCATGGATCGGCCTTATTTCCCCCTTGGAAGATGTCACCCGCAAGGGGGCAGAACATTCTACTGAGTCGATACAGATTTGCTTGTCACCGAACAGGGCATACAGATGTACGGATTCGTTTGTGAGTTCACAAAGGTGCTTCATCATAGGATTGGCCGTTTTGATAAGTACGCTTTGTTCATCTAAGCCCCTGGCAAGACTGAGATTCCGATTTCCAAGGACGAGATGGCCCTCCTTGTTTATTCTTTCAACCAGTCCATTCTGTTTCAGGATACTGACAATTCGATAAAGTGAACTTGTTGGAAGATCTAAACTCTGTGCCATATCCGGAACAGTTATGGGGGTGTTTTTTTGCGCCAAAAGGAACAGAACATCCAGACCTTTTTGCAGTGTATTGGTGGACGATTTCATTGTTCTACCAACACCCATTTCGATAGTTCCCCCTAATAAAGCGGTATTTATGCCGCGTTATTCACGCTATATGAGAGTCAATTATCATATATTGATAATAAAGGTGTTCGACGTTGTCAAGAAAGAATTGCCTTCACGTTAAAGATCGGGACTCCTAAGAGTTAATATTTCCGTCGTGAAGAATGGGCGTGCCGAGCCGTAGCTCGGATTATGAGGCGTCTATTTTGCCCGCCTTTGCTTGCCCGCTGATAGCGGGCCGGCTTCGGCGCGGCAGCCTCCGCTCTCCGCTTGGCTCCAAGCGAAGGCTGGTCGGGGCGAGAGGACTCGTCCGCCTGGCGGACTCCGACATCCTGCTCCCAAAGCAAGATGTCCGATTTTCTCATCCTGTCCTAACCCCCTAAAATGATTTGATTATCTTGCATATTTTTTAGCAACAATAGAAGATAGATAGTGAGCCTAAAGAAGGCTTGGAGGGAGAGCGTATCCAAAATTTTGTTATTTTCGAAAAGATGTCAAAGAGCGAGATATACTTAACTGTTGTGAAATCAGAAATATTGTTGTATACACGGACATGGACAAGCAAGAAAGCCGCATTTCCGCGGTTTTTCTTTCACTAAATCAAAGTTGTACATAACCGTTATATTATATCGCAAGATAGGGTTGTGTAAACGCTACAGACTGGAGGATAGGTACAGATGAACCACATTGGTCCTGAAAACGAACGAGTGACGACCGCTTTACTGCTTGCAGCGGGTTTAGGAAATCGCCTGCATCCCTTGACACAAAACATGCCCAAATGCCTTACAGAGGTTAACGGGGTACCCATACTTGAACGGCTGGTCTCCAGTCTGGATCAGCATGACTTCAAACGTCTGGTTGTGGTCACAGGACACTTTGAAAACTGCATTCAGGACTTTCTGGGAACGCAAGTAGGCGGTATAACAATCGATTATGTTTATAGCCCACTTTATGCAACGACAAACAACATATATTCGCTCTGGATGGCACGTGAAATCATCCGAGAGCCGTTTCTGTTGATTGAGAGTGATCTTGTTTTTGATGTGTCCCTGCTGGATGATATGCTCTACCCTGACAGAATTGCCATCGCGCGTATGCAGCCGTGGATGAACGGCAGCACGGTTACAGTCAATCGCTTTCAAGAGGTTAAGGCATTTTGGATCGGTAAGGCCGGGCCTTCAGATGAACTTATGTATAAGACAGTTAACATTTACAGCCTTTCACTTTCTTCATGGCATCAGATTAAAGAACGATTGGATCAGCACATTTCTGCAGGCAGGGTGAACGATTATTACGAAACCGTGTTTGAGGAAATGGTTGCCGATGGCAGCCTTTCTCTTCAAACAGTATCTTTTGATGGTAAACTCTGGTATGAAATTGATACGATTGAGGATCTGGCTGAGGCCGAAGAGATGTTTTTGACAGACTGGTACAAAACCGCCACCACTGCCAATATGGTAACGAATACCCCTCGATTATCCCGGCAGTTTTCACCAAAATCGTATGATAAGGATATTGTAACTTTTCCTCAGTTGCATCCTGGTCTCAGACCGTCCCTACAGCCCGATTCTTTATTATCAATGGAACCGGATCCGGAACATCGTCTCCCGCAGGAGGGACCAGGCTCAAAAGACCTGCCTCGCAAGAACTAAGCATGGCATATCCCGATTACGACACCCAGACACAAAAATACGAATTTATCACCGGTCAGCATGGCGGATACTATCGCCATGGTTTCATCGACCATGCTTATCTCTATAATCTCTATTTCCCCCCGGAAGCGATTTTTACTCATCTTAAGAATCAGATCCATGATCTGGTCTTGAACTACCCGGTTGCCCAGGATGCCCTTGCCGGTCTTGTTGGTGATTTCATCAATCAGCCACCTGAGCGAATAGTTGTGGGAAACGGCGCTTCCGAACTTATTAAAATCGTCTCGGGACATCTCGCCAGGCGATTGATCGTTCCGGTGCCATCTTTCAACGAATATGCGAATGCGGCACCTCAAGGACGGGCGGTTGAATTTGCACTTGAATTCCCTTCCTTCCATCTGGATGTGGATAAGTTTGCCGCTGAAGCCGTCCGGGCTGACGCGAATGTGGCAGTTGTGGTAACGCCGAACAACCCCACCTCAATGGCAGTTCCCAAGTCTGATCTCATGCATCTTGCCAAAAAACTTGCGGAGCATGACTGTATGCTGATCGTCGATGAATCCTTCATTGATTTTTCACAGGATCGCGATCAGGCGACACTGGAACAAGACATTGAGCATTACCCCAATATGGCAATCTTTAAAAGCATGAGCAAAGCCTTTGGTATCTGTGGTTTGAGGATCGGCTATATGCTCACGGCAAATTCCGGATTTGCCGAAGCGGTACGTAAGGGTGTACATATTTGGAATGTCAACGGCTTTGCCGAAGAGTTTCTACGGCTTGTGCCCCGATATCGTCAAGAATTTATCGAAAGCTGTAAACAAGTACAGGCCGACCGGGATAACCTGTATGAAATCCTGTGTGCGGTTCCAGGGATAACAGCTTACAAACCCGATGCAAACTTTGTTTTCTGCCGTCTTCCCGACTCAGCACCCGCCGGGCCTGAAGTCACACGGAGATTGTTCATTGAGCATAATATATACATAAAACATTGCCGGGGCAAGACACTGCCGGATTCTGACCGCTACATTCGCATCGCCAGTCGCACCAAAGCCGAAAATCGCAACCTGGTTGAAGCATTGGCAGCCATCCTCGGCGTAAAGAAAACGGGAAAAACTTAATGAAAGATCCGCAACATTAACGATTTACAGTGAACGTCTCTTAATAAACAATAGAGTTTCCGGATCAAATTCGAAATCTTCTCCTAAGTAACCCTGTTCAAGTTCTGCGAAATCCTTTGGTTTGTTAGGGCAGGGACATTCAATACCTTCAAACATAATCGTACCTAAA
>JAQYVK010000471.1 GCA_030145585.1 Desulfatiglandales bacterium
CGAAGAAATTGAAAGGGTGGAGTCGGTGCTGGGAGATAAGGGCAGGGTGCTTGTGCGCTATTCGGGGACGGAACCGGTTTGTCGCGTCATGGTGGAGGGAGAACACCGGGAGACCATTGAGAAATGTGCCAACGAGATCGCCGATGTGGTTGATGAAACCCTAAATAAAGGAAATTTCTAATTTAAAAAACAGAGACGTAGTTGGTCTATCCAGTCAATTGCAGATCATCCAACTGTCCCTTTCTGGATTCCCCTTCGACTGCCGGTTGTGAAAATTGGCCTTTACAACCGGCCGCTCAGGGTGGTGAGCCTGTCGAACCACGACTTTTATCCTCCTTTGGAGGATTGGCCGGAATGACGGGGACCCGCTCCATATTGTCATTCCGGCGAAAGCCGGAATCCAGAACTCTTGTAATTCGGATACTTAACTTTTTCCGGTTGAGAGCCCTTTGTTATGACCATCTAGTTCAAAAGAACGGTGCGAAACTTGAGAAACCAGGTTGTCATCTACTCGAACTCTTCCGATTCCTCCGATGGATAGAAGAGATTCAGGTTCCCCTCCCGCATTTCGTCAGGGTCTTCATGAAGGAGGACCTCTTCCGCTGTCTTTCTATAAGTTTTTGCCCAAGTTTCCAGAGCATTCAATTTTTCAATGATCCCATGGTCCCTTAACATGCTTTTGACCTGGTGAAAAATCTCTTCACTTCCATAAAGCAGGGTCCCTTCCCGAAGAATTTTACAGGCGACCATATGCCGATAAGAATCAAACCGGATCTGTTGTCTGACCCGTTCCAAGTCTTTAACAACATAGTCGATCTCTTCCCTCATATGTGGTGTTATCAGAAGCCGGTATTTTTCCCGATAAATAGCCTCATCCAGTCTCTCGATCGATTTTTTGGGAAATAAATCGTCTGTAATAATCACAAGATCCAAGTCTGATCCCTGCACCAACTTCCCGGTGCTCCTTTCAGGACGGGGAACATCATGGGCCATGTTATAGACAATATCTCCGGCGAGGATAAAGCAAGCATGGTCCATTATAGGGATTTCCTGTTCAAATCGATTTGCCAGGGCGGATATAATATTATAGGCAAGTTCCGACTTCAATTTGCTCACTTCCCGAATGTGTGCTTCGATCTTTGCAGTACGTTGGCTCAAGGGGAAAGGGTCCCGGGAAAAACCAACGACCGAATAGGTCAAGAATTCTCTCAATAAGGATGGGGAAATCCGGGCAAAACCATCAATCCTCCGATCGAGTCTCAAATAATGGGTCCCGACGGTACGAAGGGCCAAGGTTTTGGAGGATTTGCAAATTCGCCACAAGATCAGTTCATCGGCATCCAAGGCTTTTGTGATCTCATGGCCGGTTAAAGGGCCCTTTTCCTTTAAAAGCTTTATGATCTCCTCTTCCAATATCAGGGCCTCTCAGGGGTTTGCGAAACCAGCCTACGCCGTCTTAGCCGTGCCAGGGCTCTTTTGTCCGCCACCTGATCCGATTCATCCATGATCTCCCGACCAAGGATTTCTTCCAGGATATCTTCCAGAGCAATGAGTCCGGAAAGACCCCCATACTCATCGATAACCACGAACAGGTGCTGCCTCGAACTCATGAATTCCGTGAGCACATTGTTGAGTGATGCTGTCTCAACCACAAAGCGGGCGGGCCGCATGAGTTCTGTCAAAGGCTTGTTTCCCTGACCCATCGTTTGGGCGATAAAGAGCTCTTTGGTCAGGACGATTCCAACGATATCCTCCGTATCTTTGTCGTAAACAGGAAACCGGCTGTGTTCCCATTTGTCCAATTTTTGACTCGCTTCTTCGATTGTGAGATGCTCGCTGAGGGAGAAGATAACAGTTCTTGGTGTCATCACCTCATTGACGGTTATAGTCTCCAGAGACAAGATATTGTCTATGACACTCTCCTGGTATGGCTTGATGTCCCCCATCCGAAGACTCAGTCGGGCCATGATCTTCAATTCATCAGGAGACACGGTATCTGCTGTTTTATGCCGGGTAATCATGCCTGTAATGAGGCTACACAACCAGATGGCGGGTGTCATCAACCAAACCAACCATCTCAAGGGGAACGAGATGATGGGCGCAAGGGTCCTGGCATAGACGACACCGGCTGTCTTGGGGATGATTTCCGAGAGGACCAGGATAGCGAGGGTGAAGCCCGCCGAAAAAATGCCCAACCAAAGTTGTCCGAAAACCGCTGTCGCCGCAACCCCGGCAAGGGCTGCTCCTGCGGTATTGGCAATAGTATTCAAGGATAGGATAGCCGCAATGGGCCGATCAACATTGGCCCGCAACTCCTTAAGTATTTTCCCACTCCGTTTATCCTCTTGAACCAAGGTTTCGATGTGTCGCAACGGCACCGAATAAAGCACCGATTCGAAAAGGGAACAGCATGCTGAAATGATAATGGCAAAGGCTACGACGGCAATTAATTCAACCATTTTATTCTAAACCTCCAATAGATTTGGAATGTCCAGTTAGTTCCATAAACCACCAGCTTTGCAGTTGGCCCAGACAATGCTATGCGGGTAAGTTAGTGGTTTTCAATGAATGACAGAGTTAAGCTCAAATGACAAAATCCAAATGTCAAATAAAATCCAAAACCCCAATGCCTAAAAATGAGGTAAACGGTGAACAGTAAACAGTAGATGGTAAAAAATTATTAGTGATCAACGATCAGTACTCAGAAATCCTTCTATTTTATGCTTATGTGATTTTTGTATCTGTTTTGGAATTTGACATTCATTTGGACTTTGGATTTTGTCATTTGTCATTTGAATTCCCTGTTTTCACATAATTGTACACTTTTAAGTCCATGACTCAAGCCACCCTTTTTCGGGGTGAAAATTGAATGAAGTGCTTGGTTTTCTAACCCAACTTTTCCACACTATCCCTAACAGGCAGCTCATTGGGTTTGTTGACATTGAAAAAGGATTTCAGTTGGGGGTCAAATTCTTTGATCTCATCTTCATCCAGGTATTTGACGTGAATTTTAGGGAAAAAACGGATGACTTGATACTCTTGTGAATCTATCAATTCTTTGATGGTGGGTAGACACCTTTTGGTATATAGGCCATGAAGGGCTTCTATCTTCCAGTCGATTTTTGGCAAGACCACATCAAAATCGTCTCTGATCTCCACCATATGCCGAATAAGGGGTTCGCTTAAGAAGGGCATATCACACGCCACGAAAAAACCCGCATCATCCGATATGGACTCTAATCCGGTATAAAGACCTCCGATCGGACCGAGACCCTTGATCAAATCTTCGACCATGGGCAGCTTTAAATAAGCATATTCCTGGGGAGTATTGGTAAGAATGATCAACCGTTGAAAAACAGACCCCATAACCCGGATGACTCTCTCAATCAACCGAACACCGTCCAATTCAACCAGGGCTTTATTCTTTCCAAAACGGCTACTTTTTCCACCCGCCAGGATCAGCCCGGTAATTCCTTCAACAGGCCTGCTTTTTCCATCAAGGTTTTTCATCGGATATAAATTCTACATGAATGGGGTGTTATCGTCACTAGAATTCCATGACATCACTTTATTAACCCAACCCGGATAAACCGAAAAGAATAGCCACAAAGGCACCAAGACACAAACAATAAATGTTTATTATTATTAAACTTCGTGTCTTGGTGTCTTTGTGGCGAAAAAATTATGTTAGATAAATCCTTCGCAAACATGATGTGATTTCAATAAATAGGTACCAATTTCACCACACCATGGATTCGTCGGGGGATTCCAGTGAAAACGCCTGACCGTCTTGTGCAAAATAATCTCTGGGCTTATTGACATAGGGTGAATAAAATGACAGAATGACATCCGTAGCATGGGTGATGTCAATAGTGTGGAAAGAGGGGTTTCTCAATAATCCCTTGAAATGCGGTTTTGACTGAAGCCCCAAAGATC
>JAQYVK010000472.1 GCA_030145585.1 Desulfatiglandales bacterium
TGCCAGACATGGCTCTCTTCTCGGTAAATCGATCAAAGATCAAATGAAATGGATTGCTGATCGATTTGCAGGTAAAGAGATACCTTCTAATTGTGAGACCGCATCCAGATAACCCAGAAATTCGTGGACTCACATGAATAAACGGTTTCTTTTTGTTCATTCTTTTTAATAGGAAAATTTCTTATGAACCACTTAAATTACCGGATATTGGCTTTTGGTCTGCTGGCGGGTTTACCGCCAAATGTTGGTGGAGGAAAACCAAAAGAATTATTCCCTCTAACTGATTTTTATGACACCCCGGAATCGTTTGCCAGCACCGGTAAACCGGGGGATTTAATCCGCTCCATGGAATTCGACGGTTATGTCATTCCTCAGGGCGCCAAAGCGACGCGGATTCTTTATGGATCAACAAACTCCCAAGGCGGCCTGGCCGTCAGTTCCGGGGTTGTGCTGGTTCCGCCGGGAGAACCGCCGGAGGGCGGATGGCCTGTCATTGCTTGGGCGCATGGGACGTCGGGTGTGGACCGGACTTGTGCACCCTCTCTGACGGCCGAATGTTTTGCTAATTATAGAGTCCCAGATACATATATAAAAAAGGGTTATGCGGTCGTGGCCACGGATTATGCGGGTCTGGGCTCCGATTCTCCAATCGCATACATGGATAGAGTTGCCAATGCATGGGATGTCATACACAGTGTCAAGGCCGCTCAGAAAGTTGTGCCTTCACTTGGCCGGAGATGGATAGCCGTCGGGCATTCGGCAGGTGCTCATACCATGCGGGGTGTGGCTGAACTTCAGACCGATATCAATGATCCTTCATATCTGGGTTTTGTGTCGATGTCGGGATTGGGTAATGCGAGAGATCCAATGATATTTATATCCAAGATGGCCCCACAGTTGGCTTTTTTTATTATTATATCAGTCAAAGCACGTTATCCTGATTTTGATTATGCGGATGTTCTTACTGACAAAGGGCTGGAACTTTTTGAGCAGGAGAAAGCAAGGTGCCAGGGGCCGGGTTTTGGACCACCCGAACCGTCGCCATTAAAAGGTTCTGAAGCATTAAAGAAAGACTGGGATCGAAATCCTTATATCGACAAATATTTCAAAATGGATGAATCAGGACAGGAAAAATACAGAGGCCCTGCTCTTGTATTAATTGGAGATAAGGAAACACCTCATACGATGAAGAATGATCCTGCAGTGGCAAAAAGGATGTGTCAGCAGGGGGTGGATGTTCTATTAAAAATAATTCCCGATGCCGAACATGTCACTCTCCTTGGTAAATCGATCAAAGAACAGGTGGATTGGATTGCTGATCGGTTTGCTGGTCGGGAGATCCCCAGCGATTGTGAGACCATACTCAAATAGCAGAAAAAAGTTTAGCAGTTGGTAACTGCTCAGGTAGATAGGCTGTAGGTAGATAGACTGTAGGCTTTTAGGCTGTGGGCATTTAGGTGAAAACTAATAGCCTTTAGCCTACAGCCTAAACAACCTGAATAGTTACGAATAATCTATGAAATCTGCGTAATCTGCGGATAAAACCGAAACGGGAATGAGAAGATGATCTACGAGGAGGTATTTCGAGAATTCGAGTCGAACAAGATTCGATACCTTAAGAGAGTCATGAGCTTTCAGGATAGCGATTGATGAATGTCAAAGATTTCTACGCTTTTGCATATATTAAAGGACCGCTGGACAAGATTTTTGACCGACGGTCTTTAGTCCCAGAGGCGTATCTGATGGATTGGCTGAAAGATACGTACGATTATACGCGATTGCATTCAGAAGAAGAGTTAAAGACGTCCCTCTCACTTACGCCCGAACAAATCCTGGACTGGCTGGAGGAAGCGGCTGAGTTTGTTTGGGAAGCTAAAAAACATCCGCCGATTGACACAGATTGATGATCCGCAGATTACGCGGATTGCGACAAATATTACTCCGGCGACTAAATACATTAAAGTGGTCATTCCGGCGAAAGCCGGAATCCAGGCGGGCACTGGATGCCGGATCAAGTCCGGCATGACGGAGTAAGCCTGTTTAATTACCGGGTTAATAATGACGGATCAAAGGACCTACAGGATAAAAGATGATGCCTTGCGGGTATTACCCCAGTGGGCAGTAGGAAGGAAAATAGATTTTTGTTATTGGTTATTCATTGTTCGAAAATTTAGGAATTTTGTATTTGGGAAGACTGGTAACTTCTCAATAACTCCGGGCTGTATTGGGAAAATCCCCCTCAATCCCCCTTGCAAAAGGGGGAAGAAGTCGGAATGCCCGGACTTATTGAGAAGTTACGAAGACTGTACTGAAGACTTTCGAATGATTGAAAGAATACAGAAAAGGACAGGAGTTTGGAAATTGAAAAGATAAGGATATCCTGGTCCGACTATTTTACTCCAAGATGGTGGGTATTCTACGGATATCTCCTGACTGTCCTGATCGCAGTACCATATCTTCCTTCATTGATTCAACAGGCCTCTTCGACGTGGTCATCAGGATCGATTTCCAGATTTGTATTAGGTGTCGAGATATTTTTAGGAGTCATTCTGATAGCTCTCGGCGTAATAGTTTTCTTTTACAATAGGCGGAGATTTTTGCGTTTTGTAGTAATTATAAGTGGGATAATAGCTGCATCTTTTCTTTTTTATCGAAAGGTTCCAAACCCTTATGAACTCACTCATTTACCGGAATATGCCATTATGAGTGTTTTGATCCTTCAAGCCATTAAGGAATTGGAAGGGAAAAGAAGAGGAAAAGTGAGCGAAAACCGTGTTTATTTTCAATCTGCATTGATTACTGGAATCCTTGGTTCCTTAGACGAGCTTTATCAGGGCGTTTTACCTATGCGATCTTTTACCTGGTATGATATTTGTCTGAACATGTTAGGGGGGATTTTGGGATTGACTCTTTTTTGGGGGATAACTAGAGATTCAGGGAGGGATGGAGGACAATCCTATAAATAGGTAAATAACTCTGGAAGAGAGCAGGGGTAAGACCGGAGGTCAGAAATAGAATAGGGGCCAGCCCCCATGGTTGTGGGGTTCTTAAGAGAAACTTGCCTCGCTTATTCCAAAGACTTTTGCCAGCTTTTGTCTCGTTGGCCTGCGATAAACAGCGCCTTCCCGTTCCCATTTTGACACGGTTGCCTGTTTTACCCCGATTCGACGGGCAAGTTCTTCCTGTGTCCATCCCCTTTCAATGCGCTCCCGTTTGACGGAATTCATAAAGATATAGTCTTCCGCTTCGTTCTGATCATATAGCGGTTCAGACTTGGCCTCACAAATGTCGCGCAGATCGGATTCATCTTCTATACGGTCGAGGATGACCTGGAAGTCCTTGACGGGTAGCACCACAAACTTTACTTTTCCGTTTTCCTTAATTGTCTGGTATTCCATAATTACCTCTTGTAAATATCGCCCCGCGGGCGGATTTTTACTACTTCTATTATCAACTGATCATCCTGGCGTGTATAGATGACACGATACTGCCCCACTCTGAGACGAAATCCCTTTCGTCCCTTTAAGACGTCGATATCAAGAGAGGGGCTGTCCGGATTTGCTGCGAGCTCATGCAAATTATTCACGATGACCAATTTTATTTTTAACGGGAGGCGCGCCAGATAGTTTCTGGCCTGACGTCTGTATTTCAATTTATACATAGCTAAATTATAGCTTTAAGAGTTATATTGTCAAGGTGAAAAAATATTTAGTAAAGGGAGAAGCCCTAAAGTTTTTGAGTTTCTTTTCGATGGGCAAAGGCCAGGGTGAAGAGCATGGAGCATGGGGCACGGAGTAAGGCCAGAGGTCAGAGGCCGGAGGTTGGAGGTCAGCGAAAGAAGCATGGAGCATAGGGCGAGGTGTATGGTACTGAGTGACAGCGGAGCGGGGGGGATTTGTTCAACGGGGGATTGTGCCTCCCTTCGGGGACGGCCATGACGGAGGAAGATTTGGATAGAGTAATAAAGGTGATCCGCAGATTACACTGATTAATGGCCGCCCCGGTTAAATACGTTGCACTGTCACTAACGTGCCCCGGTTAAACAAAAAGACAGGGCGGTTTCACGGGGTGAAAATTGAACGGGGTA
>JAQYVK010000473.1 GCA_030145585.1 Desulfatiglandales bacterium
TTAAACGTCTGTTAACCTTTGTAATCAAACGAGGCACCGATGGCCGAGATCACAGAGCTACATAAGATCGTTGGAATCGCGTAAAAATCATATACATGTGTCTGTTTAAGGTAAAATTGAAAAGATTTAATTCACTCGAACGCAGAAGCCGCCATTCCGGCGTGTGTTATTGAATTAATAGGAAGATTGTAATCAAAAGCCAACTCAAAAATGCCAAATAGCCCGATCTCTACGTCCGGCTTGAATCGTAATCCTCGAAATATTTACATATATTCCTCCGGCTACGATTCTGCCCCGTCCTTGATCTCGAACCATTTTTCTATCTTTGAGTTGCCTTCTCGTTAAATCCTAAAAATGACCCGTTTCTTTTTATGGAAAATGACATATACACAAACTGTCATATAACTGAGATTGTTGTAAAAGGCTTGTGTCTACCATAGTGTGCTGTTTCAAGCAAGTCAAGGACAAAAACCCTGATCACCATCAAGGCATCATATCAAAGCACGGTATATGGTTTAAGGTATACGGCTTAAGGCCTAAGATCCTTCAATCCATCTTCCCGCAAACCTTACACCCTAGACCTTACACCTTTCTTTCATGATACCTTGATGGTGATCAGGAATACTCCATAAGCTGGCAATTTCATTCCTATTAACTAAATTAGGTGGTGGATTTGGGAAAAAGTGTGGATTATAGTGTAGTGGACAGTACACTTGGTGAATTATGGAAGCCTATTAAGGCATAAAACACAACATCGACGTTCATTGAAGACGATCAGGGCTTAGGTCGCTGCAATCATGGAGAACGGTGGTGTTCAGATCTGATTCGTGGGAACCACTTTGTGGTTTTCTTCTTGTAAGAGGTATAAGCCTCGCCAAATTCCTCTTGTAGTTTTTTCTCTTCAAAACGCGCTATATAATCATAGAAGAGAAAAATACAGATGAACAACAGGAGACTGAATAGGGAAAGGGTTGTGAAAAAAAAGCCGACATAGATTAAGAGGGCTGAAAAATACAAGGGATGGCGAACGAGAGAAAACACCCCCGTATCGATGACTCGCGGCGGATCGCGATACTCGTTAAAAATGATCTTGTGCGATATAAATGCAAAATAAACCGCAATCAGGAAGCAGAGACCTGCCAACACCAGGCGAATGGCCAACGGTATGTAGTTGGACGGTATGGTTGAAATCTTGAAAATAAATGAATCCAATGCCCATATGATGAGGAACAGGATAAGGGCAACAATCTGACCCACGTCGCCGTAAGGGTGTTCCTGACACAAATCTTTACGGTTACCCTGAGTCCTGTGAGAATGCATTGGTGATGAAGTGTCTTTATCGGCCATCATGCTCCCCCCTCTCAGCTCTCTTGATTTGGAGGTCCATTTCCGACTTCCCCTTCCTTTTCTTCTCTCCGTAGATAAGCCTCGAATGCGGCCTTACCCTCATCCCGCCAATACTGTTTATAGGATTTCCATTGTCGACTTCGCCTGGTCCAGGGCTTATCCTCAGAACCGTGGAATCGGTCATGCCACCTGCCGAAGGGGCGGGGATACTTTCGATCATGCCCGTGAGTGCCGAATGACCCAAAGAGCAACTTTGCGAGGATGACCATGCCGAATGCCTGCCAGTATGTAATCTGTTTGATTCCAAAAAGTTCCGGCATCAGGAAATTCCATAACCACATTACGAGAAATCCGAACACCAAGGCGAACAATACGGCAAAGATCAGTCCAACAAAAACCATCCCGATAATTCGCAAGATCTTCCCGGCTCGGCCATCAGATGAACGAAAACGCCTTTCAATTAAATTGTTTTCCATATTCACTCTCCTTATTCATAGACCTTAGTCGGAAAAAGTGTCCTTGATCTTTTGGATGGCCCGGGATTTTCTCGCTAGTAGTGTCCCGATGGGGACACCCCATTCTTCTGATAGTTCCCGAAAAGTCCGACCTTCCAATTCCGTTGCCACCAGGACCTCCTTTTGTTCATCAGTAAGGACTGAAAGTGCTTTGAAAAGGCTCTGGCGAATCTCCAATCGTGAAATCTCGTCCATTTGATCGGAGTGTGGTTCAGGTAAAACTTGAGATAAGGTCAGCCCTTCTTCATCAGACCATCCTTCGTCAAGTGATAGGATCTCTCTTTTCCTTCTTAAATAGTCTATAGTTCTGTTGCGAAGTGCTCGATAAACGTAGGCCGTCAAGTTCTCGATGGGGATGGTGAAATCGGCTCTATTGAATAAATTCAGAATAATATCCTGCACAATGTCTTCTCCATCCCTTTCTGCCGTATCATCAATGAATCGACGGACATATCGGACTAATTTTTCCCGTTCATTTGTTACGAAAGACACAATTTTATTTTGCCATGACACCATCACTATTCCTTAAGACGTATTGCGTCTCTGTTTTATTGCAAACCTTGATTATTTTTAATAAAAGTTAAAGGATACAAGGATACGAGCCCGCCAAAGAGATGGCGGGTAAAAAGACGGCGGACAAGAACCGAATTTCGAACAAGGCAGTATAGTAATTGTCAGGAATATGTTCCGGTTGGCCTTTTTATTAAATCCCCCTGACCCCCTTTGTTAAAGGGGGAACTTATGAAGGCCTAAAGTCATATCAGCACACCTATGGCCGTACTGTGTACGGCTGGAGTGTAAGTGTTCCCCCCTTTTCAAAAAGGGGGGTTAGGGGGGATTTTATACTGCCGCACACTCCTTCCAATCGGGACAAATATATGACATCCGCTATAAAGGAAGTTGTTTTTTGGTTTGGGGAAAATTCAATCCCGCCAAATTCTCTCAATTTTCTGACAAAGCTGGACCAGCGAGTCCAAGTTGTAAAGGGGCAAGAAACTATCCACATGAGAAAGGGCCACACTCATGCCTCTACAGAGAGGTTCGTAGCATGGGCTGGCGAGCAGCGGGTTGAGCCAGAAGAGATGGCGGCAGCGTTGATGAACCAGACCCATGGCCTCATCCAGCCGCTGCGCACTTCCCCTGTCCCAACCGTCACTTACAATGATTACAACACTACGAGAAGCTGCTCCCAATCCTAAATGATCGGTATAAAATTGCGTGATAGAGGTACCAATATCAGTACCACCAGACCAGT
The DNA here is from genome assembly GCA_030145585.1 of Desulfatiglandales bacterium. GTDB lineage: Bacteria > Desulfobacterota > DSM-4660 > Desulfatiglandales > HGW-15 > JAQYVK01. The sequence goes on from JAQYVK010000473.1 coordinate 3,118, forward strand.
TGATGGGAAGAGACTGAATGCGCTCCCAGGACTCTCGGAAGCTGGAACTCTTCAGATAGGGGGTCACATAGGTAAGATTAGTGCTGAACACAAAGCATTGAGCACGGGCGAGTGCCTGCTGTAACCCGTACATAAAAAGCAAAAAGAAATGTCCGTAGACCTCCATAGAGCCGCTGATATCCAGCAAGAGATGTATGCGGTTGCGCACCGGTTTGGGCCGCCGATAACGGAGTTCCAGCAGCTCGCCCCCATAGCGTAGGGCACTGCGATAACTCCTGCGGAAGTCAATTTTCCTGGCGTTCTCCGCTATCTGAAAGCGCCTGCCCAGCCGATGACCCAACCGGCGGGCCAAGCGGATCACCAGGGCTTCTACCCGGCTCAACTCCTTCGTGGAGAGCTGAGAAAAATCCTTCCGGGCCTCTACTACACCTAGGCTCGCCCTTACCCTCTCCGGTTCTCCATCTCCGGGCTCCCCGGATTCCAAATTCAAAATGCAATCAGCATCATCCCCGGTGTTCGTCCCGCCGCCTTCCTCTCCCGCCTCGAGGAATTCCTTGTCACTTCCAACTTCCCCGGGTTCATGCGTGTCGCCCTCTTCCTCCCCTTCATTGGTCCCTGGGCCTTCTTCTCCCGCTTTGAAAGATTCCTCATCCGGCCCACCACCCCCGAGCCCTTGTTCGGCGTCCTCTTCCTCTCCCCAAAAGGTCTGAAAGATTGCGTCAAAGAGGACCAAATCCTCCACGCTGGAAACCAAGTTTGCCCTTAAGGCAGCACGGAATTGTTCCCTTTCACCGATCTGAATAAGGAGGAGTCCCCTGAGCGCGTCCTCCAGGTGTGCGGGGGTGACTTTAAAACCCACCTCCCGCAGTTGGTGACCGAAAAGGATGACGGCTTCTAAAAGATTTTGGCGTGAAAGGGGTGCGGTCATGTCCCTCATACTACCCCCTATAAGGACTCCGATTGCAGAAAATCAGACATCTGATCGCGAAAGCGATGCAGATCCTCTCGGTACTTGAACAGACACCCCTCAGTAGCCTTAATTGTCAGTTCGTCGAGATGATCTCGGTGGAGCAGAAGGAGGGCCTGGGCCCAGTCCAAAGTTTCGGCTATTCCCGGACGCTTTAAAAACTCTGCAGAACGCACCTGTTGCATAAACCGGCAAACCTGATCGGCTAGACGGCGTTCCAGTTTCGGAATTTTTTCCCGCAGGATCTGGCTTTCCTTCTCCATGCTGGGATAATCGATCCAGTGGTAGAGGCAGCGACGTTTGAGGGCATCATGCACCTCTCGGGTTCGGTTCGAGGTAAGAATGACTATGGGAATCTCTTTGGCCTTGAGTGTTCCCAACTCAGGTATAGTCACCTGAAAATCTGAAAGCAACTCCAGCAGGAAGGCCTCAAACTCTTCATCAGCCCGATCCAGTTCATCAATCAGAAGTACCACTGTCGTTCCGTCGGCCTCCTGCTGAATCGCTTGGAGCAGAGGCCGTTTGATCAGGTAATCTTCGCTGAAAATGTTTTCCTCGGCCTGTTCACTGTGCTTCCCGATCTCTTGCAACTTGATGTTCAGTATTTGCTTTGGATAGTTCCATTCGTAGAGGGCCGTATTCACGTCCAGACCCTCGTAGCACTGGAGACGGATCAACGGATGTTTTAGCCCTTGAGACAGCACCTTGGCAACCTCGGTTTTCCCAACGCCGGTCTCGCCCTCTAAAAAGAGGGGTTTTTTCATCTTCAGGGCCAGGAAGACCGCTGTGGCCAGCTCCGAGTCGCAGATATAACGCTCACCAGCCATAATTCGTTCTACATCTTGGATCGTTTCGATCATCCCTCATCCTCACTCGCAAAAAAGGTGGTGGGAGTTAGCGACTACGGAATGGTGCATGCCCCAAATACGACGAATCCTACCCGGTCGCCGGCTGCGGTCAGCACCATCTCTCCGGATTCCTCATTGATCGCCATAGTCCAGCCAAGCCCATCTCTAACATTCTCAAGGCCATCTTGTGCACCTTCAATGATCAGTTTGCCATCAATATGTTCCAATCTTTCAATCGTGGTGATCTCTTTCTCGACGCTCTCGCGTGTTGTCGTGATCTTCTTTTCCTTGACGTTGATCTTGAAAAACCGCGGAAGATTGATGGACTCAGGGGTCCCTATGTCGCACCCTTCACCCGGTAGACATTCGATGGCCTCGATCACAGCACAAAGAAACGGCTCGGAACCATCGAAATCACCAGCCACAGTTAAACCTGGGGCGACAAACATACAAACCAACACCAATAGTGTTACTTTCAACTTCAGCATATTCCCCTCCTTATACTGATTAATGAGTAGGTTATGTGACTATAATTCCGTTACCCTTTATGTTGGACGTCACCAAATATCTTTTATCGTATCACCCAAACCCAAACGGTTCAAGGTTTCAGGAAGGGGTTTCCCCGTTTCGACCTCCCACCCCATTTTTTATAATAGATATCGAGCATTTGATCCCAGGCGGGCATCATGCTCTGCCCCGCAAAAAGCCCATCGGTCGGTGTAGACCCGTATCTGGTGGAAGGGAAAAACATCCAATCAGCCGGGGGGATCCTCTACTTGTTCATCAAACCACGCAAGGTTTTTCTTGATGAGTTCAGGTATCGGGAGGTTGTAGGGACAGCGTGACACGCACTCTTCGCATTCGCTGCAATTCCTTGCCTTATTGAGCCCCGGTTGCATTCGGGGACTCTCAAAAAATTGCCTCCCTGATCTCTTTACCAGAGATTTCATCCCCAGAATCATCTGTATGGGAATTTCCTCAGAGCAGGGCTGACAGTAATCGCAA
>JAQYVK010000474.1 GCA_030145585.1 Desulfatiglandales bacterium
TGTTGGACTCATCCTTGCACTTTTGACAGGTTCCCATAGAGGCGGACACTCCTGAAAAAATGACTTATAATATTTCTTCGTTTAGAGGACCATGCCCTCTTGAATGATTTCTTAATTCATCAAAAGAGGCTGATAGCTGAATGCTGATAGCTGAAAGCTTTCCAATTGAGTTTCGAATCAATTGGGATTACCCGAACATATTAACATATATATCTCGATCTTTTTCCGTAATTCGGATCAGATGAACATCCTTCCGCTTCTTGACCTTCTCTATAAATCGTCCCCCTTTTAAAGCGATGGAACCCAAAACAGGATTTTTTGATTCTAGAACCTGGACCAAGGTTTCCTTAAAAGGGCCGGAAAAGCACTCCATTTTTCCGATTTCATCTATGACCACCATCTGGTCTTCATGGTCAGGGATCATGGATGGGACCGCAATGCGATCTATATCATCGATATTGACCCCATACTTCCCGACCTTGAATCGACTATCTATATCAATGTGCGCAAGCACCCCCTGTTCACCCTCCAGGGTCTCTATGGAAAACCCTACCCGATGGCCTTTCTCTTTGATTTCCCGGGTAAAAAAGCCGGTTCTCGGTTTTCGGCCCTTCCTCACGATCTTTTCGATCAGTGTGGATTTTCCACAACCAGGCGAGCCGGTGAATAGAACATTTCCGTTTCCCATTTTATCACTCCTCAACCTGACGCTGAAAACGTCGAGGAACCCGCGGATTCCTGTTTTTGGAAAATGTACGAAAGGGATCCGTAATCATGAAGTTCGGAGACTTCAGAAGGCAACGTCTCATGGGATCCGATTATCAGAAAACCCCCAGCGCCAAGACAACGCAACACGTTTTTTAGAGCGACCCTCTTCTTTTCATCATGGTAATAGGTCAGGAGGTTGTTTCTCATAAAGATGATCTGAAATTGAGACTCAAGCGTGCCGGCAAGCAGGTTATGTGCCCGCCAATGAAGCCCCTTTTTTAGGGATTCTTTAATTCTGAAATCCTTTCCCCCGTCCTCTGGGTGAAAGTATCGTGCGCGCAACTCTTCTGGGACTTCTTTCAGGCTGCTCGCAGGATAGATTCCGTTTCGGGCCCTTTCGAGGGTGGTTGGATTCATGTCTGTAGCCGTTATATCGAGTTCCGGTAACCGTGCGTCAGATGGCTCCAGTGCATCCCAAAGTATCTTCAGACTGTAGACCTCCTCCCCGCAGGCGCATCCTGCGGACCAAACCAATATCTTTTCAGGATGCTGTTCAATGAGTCCGGGCAACATTTCATCCGACAGGAGGTCCCATAGCTTTTTATCCCGGAAAAAACGGCTGATGGAGACAGTCATCAGCCGTTCACATTCATCAAGGGCCTCTTTGCTCTTGTCTATTTCATGCAAATACCCCGCCATATTGGAGCAGTTCAACGCCAGCATGTGGCGGGAAACCCGCTTCTTGACCCCTTTTCGTACTTTCCGATATCCGGTCCATGATAGCCCAAGATGATCAAGGAGCCTGCGAAATTGATGATCGTCCATAATGGATTTTTTAATTCAAAAAGCCCTGTCAATCGCTTCAGGCGTTTTCCTGTTCTTGGGAGCATTTTCCCGATGGTTTCGTGAATTCTAAGGTCGGCGTAAGCTTCCAGAGATGTCTCGTCCTGGTTCCTGATCGGCAGTCTAATACCGGCTCTAAGGCTTCCCCCATTATGTCCGCCGCTGGATTCACCACAAGGCTGGAACCCACCACGCCGTCCTTCCCCTTTTGTTTACGATCGATTAGGGAGATAAAGTATAATTAAGGACTTGGTCGCCATTTCCGTGAAAGAGTTGTAAGCGTTGTTGCTTCACCTTGAAAGTAGATACGCTCTGTAGGGACCTAAAATACTTCATTTCTTGATCCATTATTTCTTGCGGGCACGCCATCCGGGTTGAACCCATTTGTTTGATGGCTAACGAACCGCCAGGTCCGGTTTCGTAGGAAGAGAAATACCTATTGCACCCACCTGAACCATGCAGCTTCCCATCTGCGGTGAATTCAATGCTGATCTCGGTTTCAGGCAAGGGCCATTTCTCTGAGCCTGTGGTTCCGAAGGATTGTAGGGCCCATTTTCTATCCGCCAGCTTTGGCACTTGGGCCTTGACCAATTTGTCGTCTTGGAGGAGATAATTCTGAGTCACTTCCAAAGCGGGACAACACATGGGATCATTCGGACCATGCGTTATCATCTCGACGGCTATCTCCCCTGTTCTAACCGAGAGGGATTTTATCTTCACCCTGTCTCCCAGCAAATGGGAGGCCACATGTTTTGACCTACCGTTTTGATTGGTGACAATGGCTAGGTGACGAAAAGTTCCACTCCCCCCAGGATCAGTTATCAGGATGACGGCCGCATCCTCTTTACCATCACCGTTCAAATCGCCGTAGGCGACATTGTCACTTAGTGTGATAATCAATTCTGTGGCCGAGTTAGAGACAATTTTTTCTCTGTAAATACCGTTGGTCAGTTTAACGCTCCTGCTTACGGAAAACTCGAATTGATATTCGGCGTTTTTTAGATCATTCATTGTCAGGGTTCTTGAAGAGGAGGTTAGATCTTTGGAAACTTCAGTTTCTTCGCCGAATGCCGGATCCTTCAAGGTTTTCTGAGGCCAACCCTCCCTGGCACAACCCTCGTATTGTTTGTCATTGAGACTCACCTGTGCACTGAAGCTGAAGAGTTCACCTGACATGGTATCGGTGCATCTTTTCTCGGTAATGGATATCCGGATATCATGTTGAGAACGTTCCTGAATTTTTGAGAGGAATACCCATCGGTCATCGGATACCTTCGGGTGAGCATGAGGGAAGGTGAGGTGCGGTTTTCCCATTTCGGAGAAGACAATGTTGTTTTCAGAAATTTGGACGTTCCAAAAGGGCTCGTTGCCGGAAGCCCGGAACACGATGTCTCTCAGGTCCTCAGCACATCCCCGTGTCTCAAGGCCGGCTCGACGCAGTTCACGGATTGTCACCTGCCGGTCATAGTCAGCGCCAAACCCATCCGAAGGCGGAGGCCCTAAATGTCCGAGAACTTCTACATATATTGGCTGGTAGGGTTGATGAGTGAGCTCTTTATAAATTTTCCAGAGATCACCACCCGTTTGGTCAAGCACCCAGTACTCAACTTTCCTTTCGCAAGGGGTAAAGGATCTCACTTCGTGGCCAAGGACAAGATGCCCGCGGAAAGAATCGTTACCATATGATGTGGCATGGAAGAAAAGCAGGATATTGGTGAAGAGTAAGAGGATGGAGATTAAGACTCTCATGATAAGATGTTCCTCATCGATGTATCACCCTAATGGAGCGAAAGTTGAGGATGCCCCAGATCCAAGGCGTCCAAGGGTGAAGCCGTATGCTGCTGCGAAGCAGCAGCCATCTACATGCGAGCTTTGGCATGCGCTTGTGTAAACAAGCGCCGGAGATTGGGGTATCATCGGCTTTCCCAAAGGGTAAACAAAATGGAGAAAAAAAGAGTTTTTATAACTCAACATAACGGTGGATATAAATTAGGTATAAAAAACTGTAAAAAACGTTTGATTTGTTTTTATAATAGTCCTTCTCGAGTTTGTTTACGCTCCATTAGGGTATCAGTGAGTTAGACTTGGCAGCCAGAGGGCCAACTGGGGCCAAATGATAATCATGATCATGGCAACCATATCACATAGGATAAAGGGTAAAGCAGCATAGCAAATATCTTTGATGGTGACGCTTGGCGGCGCCACACCCTTCATCACAAACAACATAACACCAAAGGGGCGGGGTGTCATGCCCATTTCAAGGTTGATCCGCATGAGGATCCCAAACCAAACAGGGTCGAAGCCGAGCATCTAATGATCTGATTATTCAAAATGAGAGGCGAGTCCACTGGAGATCTATAACCTTTTTCACCAGATTCTCGGCCCTTGCACAAATAAATGTCCTCACACCTGCCTTCCCGTCTTCTGAATGCCTTACTCTCACCGATCCAATCCAGGCCAAAAGGAACGACCACCAGATGGTGAGACGGCTTTTTCCTTGACACACAAGGACTAATTTCCTACACTTCGCCTCATCAGAAGCAGGTTCTTATCCAATAATCAGTTTCCTTGGGATCAAAAAACATAATCATACCAGTAAAGTAGCGTTAAAAAAGGCAATCATAAACTGCGGTTAACAACACCAAAGGAGGAGCTTGTTATGAAAAAAGTTATGCTAATGACATTGATCGTTTTATTGGTAGGATCTTTTGTATCGGGTGGACCTGTCCAGGCGGCTGATATCAAACCGGTCCAGCTCAAGATCTGGTGCGCCTGGATACCTGACACCTTTTCAGCCAAGCCTTTTTTGCACATATTCATGGATAAGGTCAATAAAAAGGGCAAAGCCGTTGATCTAAGCATCAAGTTAATCGGCGGGCCGGAGGTTTTCAAGGATAGAGACGGCATCGAGCCACTGCGAAATGGCGTCATCGATGCAGCCTACACGGCGGCCGTCTATCAAGCCAGTGTGGTGCCCGAAGGCCGGGCGATGATGCTTTCCCAGCTCACGCCCATGGAGGAGCGCAAATCCGGCGCATACGACATGATGGACAAATTCAACCGAAAAAAGGCCGGCATCCATTTCCTGTTCAGGCTGTCAATGCAACCCTATTTTAACTTCTATCTGAATGTCCCTCTGGACAAGGTCGATTTCAAAGGTTTGAAACTGCGTTCAACACCGGCATATGATGCGATCATCAAAAAATTGGGCGGCGCCATTGTCAGGACGTCCATGAGCGAGGCCTATACCGCTCTGGACAGGGGTATGGTCCAGGGTTATGGGTATCCCGTCAAGGGCCTGATTGACCACAAAATGGAAGAGGTCACCAAATATATTTGGGGACCCTCTTTCTACTGCTCGCCCACCGGTGTTTTCATCAATCTTGCCAAGTGGAACAGCCTGTCCGAAGCCCAGCGTAACGTGCTCACGGCTGCAGGCAAAGAAATGGAAATTGAGTCTGGCCCTATTTTTCGTGATCTCGTTAAGGAAGAGAGGGAACAACTAAAAAAGGCCGGCGTGAAAATCTACAAGTTGTCCCCGGAAAAGGAAAAGAAGTTCCTGGAAATCACCCAGGAGGCCGGATGGGCAACGATAGCTAAAAAGGCGCCGGATGCTATGGCGCTCAGGCCATTGATGTCCAAGTAATCGGCGCCCATATCAAAAGGCGCCAGATGGATCTTTCAACGGTGTCGATCTACATAACTCTGGGGGGATGGGCCACATGCTGTCCCCCCTTTTTTGCATATGGGTGCCGACAGCGATTTTTATGCTTTCCAACAGGTGATAATGGGTGGCATCACGCTTGGTAGGCCGGCCTGCACGCAGGGTCCGCTTTTGGGAGAGATCAGGGGATTTAGAAAGTCACCAGGCGCCTATAAGCTGTTTGAAAACCTATATTTATTTCGCTTAGATTTAAAGGTGTCCAGGTGAAAGGTGGAAGTCATGATGAAATTTATTTCGGCTGCAGACAAAATTTTCGATGTGGTTATCAGGTATCTATGCTATCTGGCGGCGGCCATTCTTGTGGTGATGTCCATTTCCATATCTTTGGACGTTATTTTGCGCTATACGATCAACAATCCGCTCAAGTGGGTTTTTGAAGGCACCGAATACGCATTGCTGTTCATCACGTTTCTTGCCGCCACCTGGGTTCTCAAGAAGGATGAACATGTAAAGTTGGACCTGGCACTGGATGCCCTGGGGCCAAGGCTTCGCGCGGGCGTCAATGCTTTCACCTCCCTGCTCATGGTCGTGGTGTGTCTGGTGATCACCTGGTCCAGCGTCAAATACACCATATACTTGTTTCAACATGACGTCACCATCATCCGATACTATACCATTCCGAAATTTACCATTTACTTTATCATTCCCGTAGGCTTTTTCCTGCTGTTTATTCAATCTCTTAAAAGGACCTATCAGTATCTACGGCAAATATAAAAGCCTGAGCAACAAGGAGTAACAATGGATTGGGGCACCACTCTTTTACTAATGCTTGCAGTGCTGATGGTGATACTTTTAAGCGGCATCCCTGTCGCTTTTGCCTTCTTGCTGTTCAATCTCCTCGGTATATTCTACTTTATGGGGCCTAATGGCCTCAATGTGCTCTCTGTGAGCCTGTTCAGCTCGATCAGCATGTTTGCCATCGCACCGGTGCCGCTGTTCATCTTCATGGGCACCATCATGTTCCACTCGGGAATGGCTAAACGTGTTATCGATATCATCGATGGCTGGATGGGGCGCATGCCAGGCAGGTTGAGCGTTCTGACCCTGGTTTCAGGTACTATTTTCTCGACGCTTTCCGGCTCGACCATCGCCACTGCGGGAACGCTGGGCACACTATTGATTCCGGAAATGCGGAACCGGGGCTACCATAAGTCCATGGCCATCGGCCCCATAATGGGAGTCGGCGGGCTGGCCATGATTATCCCCCCCAGCGCCCTGGCTGTTGTTCTGGGAAGTCTCGGCAAGATATCCATCGGCAAGCTTTTAATCGGCGGTATTTTACCGGGGCTGCTGATAGCCGCCCTCTATTTAACCTACATCATCGGCAGGTGTTATCTCCAGCCGTCCGTGGCGCCAATCTATGTAGTAGATCGCACATCACTGTCAAAGAAGATCATTGACACCGCAAAATATGCCCTGCCGATGTTGTCCATTATTGTTGCCGTTCTGGGCAGCATATTTTCCGGTGTCGCCACGCCCACAGAAGCGGCCGCCCTGGGTGCGGTCACCTCTTTGATTCTATGTGCCTTTTATGGAAAGTTGAACTTGAAGACCCTGAGGGATGCCTCTATAAGTGCTGTGGAAATTACAGCTATGGTTTTTATGATCATCGCCGGTTCAATAGCCTTCAGTCAGATCCTGGCTTTCAGCGGCGTGAGCCGGGAGCTCATTGAAGTGATCACCAAGTTAGAAGTTTCTCCCTTTCTCATCCTCCTGGGTATGCTCTTTACCACATTGATACTGGGCACTTTTATGGAGCAAATTGCCATAATGATGATTACTTTACCGGTCTACATGCCTGTGATCCGCGCCTTTGGGTTTGATGATGTCTGGTTCGGCATATTGATGCTCATCAACATCGAGATCGCGCTGACCACACCCCCCTTCGGCATGCTCTGCTTTGTGATGAAAGGCGTCGCACCTAAGGATACTACAATGACGGATGTCTATAAGGCCGCGATACCGTTTATCATTTGTGACATCATCGCCATTGCATTGATTATTCCTTTCCCAAGCATCGTCACTTTTTTGCCGAATATCATGTATTGATTTTCGGGATTTGAAAGAAGGCATTACGTTTAATCATGCTTTTTTCTGGCATCGTAATGTTTTTGTCGAACCTTATGTAATCTTCTATACCTTAAGGTTGAGATAACTATTTTAATCGTACCACTCTATGAAATTTATGAGATCCCGCCTTTCTGCTTCCAGACAGCATCAATGATTTTTTTCTGGTTTTAAAAGTGATAAAACGTCGACAGTCGCGCCCAGAAATATTGGTAGCGTGTAAAACTAAAAACAAAGAAGGGAGAGCGATAAATGACCACGAAAGCGACAGCGGCAGTCATCAACGATCCGAAGGGAGAGTTTACACTGGAGACCATTGAAATTGAGGACCCTCGGGCCGACGAGATCCTGGTTCGCATCGAGGCAAGCGGGGTTTGTCACACGGATGCAAAGGCACTGGAAAGAGTCCCTATGCCCGCAGTGCTCGGTCATGAAGGGACAGGTGTGGTGGAAGCGGTCGGCTCGGCCGTGACCCGGGTTAAGCAAGGAGACCGTGTCATTATCTCATATCCCTCTTGTGGGTCCTGCCCC
>JAQYVK010000475.1 GCA_030145585.1 Desulfatiglandales bacterium
GGTACTGATGAATTGTCGATAGGGCTCTGATACGACACATTCCCTTGGATACAAGTAGAGCCTACATTGCCGCCGACACTTTCGATCGGTTTAGGGACACAACCAACCAGAATGGCAAAAAGTAGTATGATGAATCCGAATATCAAGTGGTAATGCCTAATCATAATCATACCTCAGATCTCACCCCCACCCTGCCCGATTGACTGTAGATGCTTAATTTCTTACAGTCAGCCGGTTTGGGAGGGGGTGTCACCCAATTGGATAAGAGAAAATAAATGCAAACAACAATTCCCACCTAGTAACTGGTTTAAATTTCTTTCAGACATTGGTTCGCGGATGATTTTTCGATGAGATCGCTAAAGGCTTTTAAACTCTCGGAGAGTTTATCCAGTTCTTCTGATTGTGCGACAGGGATATTGTCGGATCCCTCTCGCTCCAAAGCGTCAATCACATATTTTATGGTCATCGTTTCCGGGTCTCGGGCAGGATGATAACCAACCTCACCGCCTTCATTAAACTTGACCTCAGCCAGTATTCCTGAGGAAATCAGTTCAAAAATCATTTGCTGGACCAATCGAATTGGTATTTCCAAATTATGTGAGATCTGAGCTGCGCTCCAACCCTTTTCGCCATTATGAAACTGCTTTATCAACAGGTGGACAATTCTCAATGAAAGAAGTCTCTTGTAGCGAATACTGATGTTCTCGCAATCCGGTTCAAATTCATAGGTATCGACGTTCTGGTGTGCAAAAGCGAGTTCTGCACCAAACAATACAATCACCCAGCTCAATTGGAGCCATATGATAAAGAGAGGCAACGCCGCGAAGCTTCCATAAATGGCGTTGTATTTTGCGACCCCGACCTGGAAATTGATATAGATATACTGGAAAAGAACATAGAGGGTCCCGGCTATGATACCGGCCATGATACCGGATCGTAAATGGACCTTCGTATTGGGGATAAAGATATAGATAAAGCTGAACAAGACCCAAATGACACCGTAGGGCATTAACTTCAACATGAAAAAGATGATGGGGCTGAAAGCCGCCAAAAGGGAGATTTTTTCTATAATCATTTTCGCGCCGCTGTTTATGACGACGGTGATGGTACTGGATATGAAAAAGAGGAAGGGGCTTATGAGCATCAGAGAAAGGTAATCGGTAATTTTTCTCCCAAGGCTACGGGCGCTTTTAATACCCCAGATATCATTGAACGCACTCTCAATCTGTGAAAGGATTTTGATGATCGTGTAAAAAAGGATGAGGAGCCCGATGCCGGCTACGAGGCCCCCCTTTACATTTTGGAGCAGCGTATGGGCAAAATCGACAACCTGTCCTATAATTTGTTCCTGAGCTTCCAGGTTTTCATAGAGCAACTTTTCGAGGGCTTTTTCAAAACCGAAACCCTTGGCAATCCCAAAAATCATAGCAAGCACGGGCACGATGGAAAGCAAAGAATAATAGGTCAACGCTGAGGCCCGGAGATGCCACCGATCTTCTACAATGCCTCGAATGGTCAGGATGAGGATTCTCAGAAATCTAATCCAAAAAGACTTATTCTTCGAAAGATCTCCAGCACGGACTCTCCAGATATCCGTTGTGATGAATTGAATGGCCTTAGATATGTCTTCGCCCTTAAACATGGCACCTTATGAGGACAATCTTAAAAAATTCTGACTGTCATAATTAATGAGCTCAATAAAATTGGACGGCTTTGTAAAAAGCTCCAAATGCAAGGCTTGCGAGTCTTGAGGAATGAGGCGTACTTATCGTACGCCGCAATGACGAAAGAGGAAGCGTAACGCAGCAGTTGGACTTTTTCCGAAGCCGTCCTTATTATCCATCATTTCACTCCCTTACGTCAAGGAAAGAACTCCAGACAAGACTATGCCCTGGCTCCTTCGACCTCACCCTCTGGTCAGCTTGATTTTTTTGCGAAGGATTGGGCTATGTGAATTCCTACCAGCCTCGCAACCAGGATTGCCAGATAGAGTTGGCCCATGACGGCCTCCAGGAGGGAAAAAGACTGTGCCGGGTTGCTGATGGGTGTGATATCCCCGAAGCCGAGGGTGGTGAGGGTTACAAAACTATAGTATATAAAATCCAGTCCTCCCCCTGTATCATGTGACTGTGAAAACTGAAATGAATTGGGCTCTATCACTTCCAGCAGGGCATACACATTATTCCATAACAACCCAATCAGGAAGTATCCGCATATCGCCCCCATGATGACATCTGACGTAATCTCTTTTTCTTTGAACAGATAGGAGAGGATGATACCCACGATGAAGCCCATAAACAAGATGCTCAGAATGTGGTTGACGGGCTCAAGGGAAGAAATGTTCAGGAGGTGGAGTGACCATCTTGTGAGGGCGGTGAAGATAGCAAAGCATAGGCTGAAGATAAAAAAACCTCTCTTTTGAATGACTGCAAAAACCCCGGAGATGAGAACCAAGGTCACGAAGAGATCCATAAGAAAGGAAAAGCCCACGAGGCGCTCTAGAAAGGGGCTTAGGGCAAACCATAAAACCAGGGAGATGAGAAGGAAAAGGAATCTCCCTATAGGGACTTTTATGATCGGAATCCGGAATTGGTGGCGCATGGCGAAAACTGCCTCACGTTTAGTTACGAGTGACACGGGGATAGAGCAAAGCGCAGAGCGCATGGCGCATAGCGTTTGATAAGTTTCATTAGTTTTATTGGTTTAATTGGTTCAAACAAATCCAACTAATTGAACCAATTAAACTGTTTGATCACAGTGCGGTTTGCACTTTTGTCTCCTGTCTTCTGTCTTCCCTGGCCCGCCATAGCCTGCCCGCTGAGGCGGGTCGGCGACGGCGGCTGAATCCTGTATTCTGTTTTTTCTGTCTTCTCCCCTTACCAATCGGGCCCCTGCCACAATTTTGGATCTTCAGGCGGCTCCTCCAGTTCTTCGGCCGTCAATAGATTTCCCCAGTCGGTTCGTTCTTCCATCTGCCTGATGATGTCTTCGGGCACAAAATCCTTCCCAATGCGAGTCTCCCAACCGCCGCCCAATGCCTTGTACATAGCAATGAGGTTAATGACAACAGATCCTTGGGTCGAGATTTGGCCTTCTTGTGCCAGCGTCAAGAACCGTTGCGTGTCGAGTACCCTCTGATAGTCGGTCAGACCCTCACGGTACTGTAGCATGGAAAGATCCACTGAACGTTTGTATGCCTTGACGCTCTCCGCCAAGAGCCCCGCTTCCTCCTGTGTCCTCAAAAAAGCCACCATGGAATCTTCCACTTCTTGTGCCGCTTTGAGGACCGTGTTCTGGTAGTTGACAACCAGTCCCTGGAAAACGGCATCTTGAACGCGAACCCTATTTTTAATGCGCCCGTAGTTAAAGATATCCCAGCTAACAGCAGGACCGCCGAATGCTTGAAGGCTGTTTGAATCAAATAGATCACTCGAACTCTCAGCGGCGAAACCGATGGAACCGAACAACGAAAAATGGGGGTACAGGTCCGCCTTGGCGAAGCCGATGCGGGCGCTTTGGGCCGCCATGCTGCGCTCAGCACCTCGTATATCCGGACGCCGGCGGAGCAACTCAGCCGGAATACCGACTGCCACTTCGGCTGGCACAGTGGGTATGCCCTTTGTTCCGACCAGCAAGCCCCCGGATTCCCCTGGAAGGATACCGAGCAGTATACTGAGTCCGTTGTAGGCCTGGCGCAGATCGGACTTCAACCTGGGGATCAGGGCCTCTGTCTCCTTTAGGAGGGCTGTGGCTTGGGACACATCCAGTTCGCTCACATCTCCGCCCTTGAAACGCACCTGGGCGATTCGCTGCGACCGCTCCTGGATCTTCACGTTTTCACGCGCAATGGCCAACCGTTCCTCGAGAGTACGAATCACCACATAAGTCCGGGCCACTTCGGCGGTGAGGGTCACCAGCGTGTTGTCATAGTCGGCGATCGATACTTCAAAGTTTCCGATGCCGGATTGCACGGCCCGACGGAACCTTCCCCAGAAATCGAGTTCCCAGGCGGCGTCGAATGAGACCTGATAATCACTGTAGCTGGAGTCGAAGAAACCCGGTGGTGGTATGTTGGCCGTGTTCTCACTTGCGCCCACACGGGCATAGCTGCCGACCGCTTGTTGCGTTTGGGGGAACAGGGTCCCCTTAGCGATCCCTAACCGGGCCCTCGCTTCCAGGATTCGGATCCCTGCAATTCGAAGGGGCAAATTCTGCTCGTAGGCAATTTCGATGAGTCGGTCGAGTACCGGATCATTGAGAGCCGTCCACCATTTGCCAAAATCCTCCGGCTCACTCTTAATTCGGGGTTCCTCTTTCTCTATCCACTCTTTCGGCTCTTCCACCTCCGGCTGTTTATAATCGGGACCGACCATGGCACACCCGCTGACTAGAAGAACGATGGCTGTCAACCCCAACGAGCATCTCGACAATTTCCCACCTAACTTATGCATGCATGACATTTCAAACTCCTTCTTCAGAATTATGGAACCCCTTAATAGTCAATTACCAACCCCAATAATGTTAGTTTGAATCATTATTTTAAAACGATCCCATTTGTGAATAAAATGAATCTAAATGACAAAACCAAAAACAAAAAATCAAGGAAAAGTGGTCAGCGTTCAGCCGTCAGCGATCAGCTCTTTCGCTTTGCGCTTTGCGCTCTGCGCTATGCTCTTTGCGACATCTGTTCACTTTGATAAGGCACCTTGAAAAAGACCGCATAGAAGACAGGCACCACAAATAGTGTCAGGACCGTGGCGAAGCCGAGCCCGAACATGATGGTGACGGCCATGGCGATAAAGAAATCATCCTGGAGAAGCGGGAGCATTCCCAGGATGGTGGTCAGCGCTGCCATGGAGACCGGGCGCATTCTGCTCACGCCCGAGTCTATGATCGCATGAAAGGAATCTTTACCTTCCTTGATTTCCAAATTGATCTGGTCGACCAGGACAATGGCGTTTTTGATGAGCATACCGGCCAGGCTCATCACTCCGAGAAGCGCCATAAAACCAAAGGGTTGATTAAAGATGAGTAGACCGGCGGTGACCCCGATGATTGAAAGGGGGACGGTCAACCAAATGATCAAAGGCTGCCGGAACGCATTGAAGAGAAAGATGACAACCAAGATCATCATCCCAAAGAAAATGGGTATGGATTCCCCAAGCTTTTTTTGCGA
>JAQYVK010000476.1 GCA_030145585.1 Desulfatiglandales bacterium
TTTTCTGACGACTCGGCAGGGGACGCCCCTGGTTTGATGGGCGCCCGTAATAGGGTCATAGGGAGGTCCGTGAGATAAAATAGTGTTGATATTCGATTCAAAACAACCATGTTCCGGTCCATCCTGCTCCGGGAACCACCAATGGGAGAGGCATGATATCGTCATGGGGTGAAGGTTGTCCACAAAGCTGGCCTTTCCTGACACTTTTCTATGAAAGCCGGGTGTCTCAATAAATATAATCTCGCCATCTTTTATCCCCAAATCCCTGGCGGTCGCCGAGTTGATTTCAATCAAGGGTTCAGGGTGTCCGCCTCGTATTGATGGGAGCTGTCTGAATTCACTGTGCATATAGTGGACGTCTCTGTGTTGGATCAAAATCAGAGGGTAATTTTTATTCTCTTCTACACGCTCCGGGAAGGACTCCTGAAGCGACGGGAGCGGATCGTATCCCAGATTTTCAAAGGTTTTTGAATAGAGTTCTATCTTTCCTGAGGGTGTCTTAAATCCGTTCTCTTCGAATTTATTATACGCAACAGGAAAGGACATTTGCTGGCTTCTCTTAGTTTGAATTTCCTTGAATGTCACGCCGACTTTTTCCAATGTCCACTCGTTGAAATCCTCAACACTATCCCAGGGGATTTTTACCCCCAATCTTTTGGCCAGTTCAAAGACGATCTTCCTGTCATCCCAACACTCTCCCCGAGGCTCAATCACCTTCTGTGAAGCCAGAATGTAGTTATTTAATGCTGGGCCCATCCTCTGATAGGCGCGCATAGGAAGTTCTGTTTCTAAAAAGTGTGCGGCTGGAAGCACCAGGTCTGCCAATCCGGCGGTGGGGGTCATAAAGAGATCGGCCACTACAAGAAAATCCAAAGCATGTAATGCTTCAACGATCATCTTGCTGTCGGATTCGCTGATGACAATATTGCATCCGGGGATATAAAATGCCTTTATTTTTCCCTCCATCATCGCTTCAATACAATCCGGGCTGTGAGCGCGGCGTAGTGAGGAGAAAAAATCCATTTTCCCTTTTGGTGAACAGATAAAAGGATAGCTGTTTGCCCCAAACCGCCTCTTCTCCACACCCGGTGGGAACTCCGGCAATTGTGACATGGTCCTCTGATGTCTATAGCCTCCTAAGGAATTCCCTAACAGATTACCCCCAGGCACGTCGATGCTCCCGGCGAGCGCAAAAAATATCGAGAGGGCCCTGGCACTCTGGGTGGCGTTGATCTGTTGTGCGCTCGATCCAAGTCTCGTATAAAGACAGGATGGTTTGGTTGCACTGAATACCCTGACCGCTTCAAGGATCTTGGCCTCTGGGACCGTGGTGATTTTCTCAGCCTCATTCAAGGTATATTTCCGGACATGTTGTTTCAGCTCTTCAAAACCGATACACCATTGATTAACAAAGTCCTTATCGTATAATTTTTTATCTATAATGACCTTGGTCATGGCCATCGCGAGAAAACCATCTGTTCCCGGTTTGACTCTAAGCCAAAGATCGTCGGCGTTACCACCTGATGTCACACTTTCAGGGGGTCTCGGATCGACGACGATTATTTTCGCCCCTTTCTTCCGTGCAGAAATAATATCTCGGTCAAGGGGAGGATACGTGTGTTTCGGATTTGCCCCCCAAAGCAATATGCATTGGGATCTCAGAAAATCGGGTTCGAGTTCCGTTAGGAGGTTTTCTCCGAAAGTAACCGCAGAACCAATCATCGTGGGAATGCTGCATTGCCTGTTAATGTCAAGGACATTTGGAGTGCCTAAAACATGACTGAATAGGAAGGTCGCATAATAGGGCATCTCCTTGTGTCCACAACCTATGATTGTGGCAATGGCACCAGGACCATATGTTTCTTTTATTGCTCCAAAGCGGTGAGCCATCATGTCGATGGCTTCATCCCATTCGATTTTTTCCCATTTGCCACCACCCCTTTTACCCACCCGTTTCATGGGGTAAGTCAGGCGGTCAGGATGATCGATGAGTTCATTCGAGTGCACCCCCTTTATGCCTTCGATACCCATGGCATTCTTGATCGAATGTATTTTGCCATCTTCAACCGTAACAAAAAGACGGCATTTCATATGACAATGTTGACAAAAGGTTAGCATTTTCTTTTGGCTCATCGGATGATCTCCAACATCATCTTTCTCCCTGGGATAGCACGAATTCTTTCGCCACTCGAAAGATTGTGGCCATATTTTCAGGTGGTGTATCTCTCGGTGACGTACAATCGGCCCCAAGGATATATCGTCCGCCTATACTTGCCAGGTTGGCACAAGCCGTGGCTTGACGTTCCACCTCTTGAGACGTTCCCTGTAACAGGGTGTCTACAACAGGGACATTCCCCATGATCGCCCCTCGGTCACCGAGATTTTTTTTTGCCTCTTTGAGATCAAAATGCCTAGATAAATAATAGATATCGGCACCAAGTTCGAAGACCTTATCAACACGACCGGACCAATCACCACAGGCATGGAACATGGTTTTGATGCCTTTTTCTCGTAAAGTAGAGAAAAATCTTTGGTCGTATGAGAAGCCGAAGCCTTCATAATGTTTATTGGACATAAGCTCGGCGTTGACGGTAGGGTTTGTGCCCCAGATAATATCAGCACCCGCATCTCTCATGAGCATGGCGTATTGCAGGTCGAGCTCTAAAATGTATTCCAGGAGTTGGTGTACTAAAGCGGGTGAGCGGATCAGGTCCTTATATAAATCGTTTCCTCTCAACATAAAGGCATTTTCAAAAGGCATGGACAAGTGACCAAAAACAGGATACCTGTTTTCGGATAGGCTTTTCAATTTTTTGATGATCTCAAGCACCCAGGGAATTTTCCCCTGATCCTTTACCAGTAACCCAGGTAAGGATTTTACATCTTCTATGGAATTAAGATAATGGCGATGAACAAGCCGAGCGTCCTCAGTGTCTTTTATGGTCGATGGGTCTAAAATCTCGTTTATTTCCCAAATGCCACTAAAGGCCCATAGTGCTTCATGTCCCAGTTCTTCGACACAATGCCTCTGAGATTTCACATACAGATCGGGACTGCTTTTCAGACAATCATTGACAGCGATGCCAAGCTGCTTTAGTCCAAACATCTTAGTGAGAATCAGGATGGGCAAACGATCCACCTGATGTCCTTCAATGGTCTGTTCCAGCCTTTCGAGAGGGGTCTGTGTGCTTGTCACGAATTATTCTCCTATGTTTTCAGTAAAACAGGCTGCATAACCTTGTCTGTTGAACCTATGAGTTGCATCTATAACATTTCAAGGGATATTTATAAACAAACAATTACTAAAATGTTTTTAAATATACACCTTACTCTTCTTCAATGTCATTTTTTTAAAGGAGGTTTTGCATATATGAGGAACAGAGTCGCAACAGCACTCATGGCGGCGAAGATCGAAAAGGCGATCCTGTAACTCTGTGTTTCATCATAGATGAACCCGGAAATCATTGGTCCAAAAGAGGATACGGAGCTGATGAAAAGGCCTGCCAACCCGAATACTGTCCCGAATGAGACCTGTCCGAAACACTCGCCGATGATCAATGATTGTAACATGACAACATTGCCTATGGTCAGCCCAAATGCAAAGACGCAGATGTACAGAATGACGACCTGGGAGGAAAAGCCGGCGGTCAGTATGGCTGCAGCTTGAATGAAAAAGCATAGCATTATCATGACCCTCTTGTCAAAACGGTCGACAACGGCACCCAAAGAGAAACGGCCGATAATGCTTGCTCCGGAAGTAACGCTAATGGCTGCAGCAGCTCTTGTCGGTCCGACAAATTGACTCATGAATGACACCTCGTGTATAAGAAAAGACATCTGTCCTGAGATGCCAAACAGGAAGGCGAAGACGATGGCCCAAAAGGCCTTCGTTCCCATGGCCTCACGACGGGTCCATACCTCCTTCTGTGCAGCATAATCGATGGATGTTTTTAGTTCGACACCCGGGGATGATGTCAGGGGTGCGCCATCCGGTAACAGACCCATGACTGAAGGCCGCTGCTTAAGGAGAAACAGGGCAACAGGAATGATCACCACCCAATAGGTGAGACCGAATAAAGACAGTGACCTATTCAGCCCCCATCGCTGAATGGCCTGGCTGGCCAACGGGATAACAATGATGCCCCCTATGCTAAGTCCCGTCATAGCGATGCTCATGGCTATGCCCCTTTTCCGGATAAACCAATTAGCAATCACAGTGCTGGTGGGGATGCTATGTGTGGCGCTTTGTCCGATACCCATTAAAAAATAGACAGCGAAGAGTTGCCAAAGCAGGTTGCTTCGACTTAGGAAAACAAAACCTAGACCCATTATGAAGGAACCGAAAATGAGTGCACGGGTAGGACCATGCTTGTCCACCTGCTCTCCAACAATCGGCCCCGCCATGGCCGATATAAGAAAGAGCAAAGTGATAGCTGATGATATGGCTCCCTTTGAGCTCCCAAATTGTTCCCGCAAAGGATCAAGAATGAGACCATGACCATAAAAGCCAAGACCGGAAGTTACCGCTAAAACAACCATAGTTCCGAGTACGATCCACCAGCCATAAAAAATCCTGTTCTTCGCAGGTTGGTTATGGATATCACCTTCTGGTTTACTGTTCGGTGGGGCTGTTGGTGGAGGCATACTGTTTAACCTGGGATCTAACCCTTCCTTTATTTGATCTTCAAAAACCACGTCCTCCGGGCGTGGTCATAGATCAATGAAGACGCCGTAGAGATTAGAATTCTAAGATTAGAATGACAAATGTCAAAATCCAAATGACAAATCAAATCCAAATGATTAAATACCTAAAAGATTCGATAAAGAACTACGACCAGAGGTCGAGACTTCTTCTAAGTTTTCTGGAAAGAAAGTAGATTTCGTCAGGAAAACCGCTCTCAATTTTGAAATTTGGCCTTTGACATTCATTTCCAGCTGAGGAAAATAAATTCCTCAGCCTATTTTCCTGAACTGATCTGTTGCCAATAATAGGGAAATTCATCTCCCTACACTCCTTCCAAGAAATAAACTATCAGCTAAAAGTTTACCGTTTTTATTTTGAAAGAGAACAGCGTGAAAATCGTTAGAACAAAGAGAATCAATCGATCTTTCGGATTTGGTGATTGGTGATCGCAAATATCGCGCTGAAGACGAAAAGCGCTATACCACTGATGGTAAGGGCATCCGGGGTGCCGATCTTCTCCGCCATTGCGGCGAAGGGGACAACACTGAGTGGCATGAAGCCGAATGTCATCAGAATGATGCTCATGATCCTCCCTCGCATCTCCTCAGTGACATAGGTTTGCAAAAGAGTCATATTTAAGGACATAAACAACGCATTGAAGAGTCCTAGGATGATTAACAGGGGAATGACAAAAGCATATGTCCCCGACTGTGAAAAAAGCGCAATACCAATACCCCATCCTAAACTGATAGCGATTAAGAACTTTCCACGTCTCACCATGTTCGTCATTGATGCAAGCATGAGAGATCCCGCCAGAGCCCCTATCCCAGTGATCATCATTAAAAATCCAAGGCCGTCTGACTGGACATCCAGCACTTCCCTTCCCCATGCGGGCAACAAGGCAACGAAGGGCCAACCAAAGAGGGAACCGGCAAAGAGAAGAATGATCAGACACAGAATTGTAGGATTGCTCGCTGCATAGGAAAATCCATCACCGATATCAGAAAGAATACCCTTCCTATCACGACCACTAGACCTAACATTTTCAAGGACAAGGGACGTGGAGAGTACTGAACATATGTATAATAAGGCAATGAGATAAAATACGCCGGCTGTTTCTATAAAGATGATCAGGAGCCCGGCAAATGCAGGGCCTATAATACGTGATAGATTCATCCCGGAATTGTTCAGGGAAATAGCATTCATGACATTATCGGGCGGGACGATGTCCGAAATAAGAGATTGACGGCTAGGTAAATTAAAGGCCATAAGGGAACCGTTCACAAATCCAATGACAAGAAGATGCCAGAATTGGATCAGATCTGTCAAATCCAGTGTCGCCAGTAAGATCGTCAATATGGCATTTCCCCCCTGGCTGAACATTACCAGGCCTTTTCTAGAAACGCGGTCGGCCAATGCGCCTCCAATAGGGGAAACCACAATCATTGGTAGGCCGAAGGCCATCATCACGAGGGATAGGGCCAGGGGAGAATCATCGGTGAGACGAAGAATCAGCCACCCTCTCGTGACTATTTGCATGTTCATCGCCAGAAACGAGGCCAGAGATCCGAGTATTAACCATCGAAAATTACGAAATTGCAGTGACTCGAAGGTGGAGATATTTTTTAA
>JAQYVK010000477.1 GCA_030145585.1 Desulfatiglandales bacterium
GGCCTTGCCGAGACCATCCTGTCGGTCGAAAAGAAAACCCAACAGAGTGTTTTTCAGATACCTCAGACGGTCTCCTGGGAGCGGGTGTCCAACAAGCTACCCCGAATTTTCTATGACTTGATCGAAGTGGTTGAGAGTGAAAAAAGACGTTTTTCATGAATAATACCCCCACATCGGAAGAAAAGAGCCCCCCTTTTATTGTTATCTTTACCGACCTGGATGGGACTTTACTGGATCATGACACCTATGAGTGGGAAGCGGCAAAACCTGCCCTTGAACTCTGTAAACATTATGGCATTCCACTGATCCCGGTTTCGAGCAAGACCAGGGCGGAAATAGAGGTTTTTCAGCAGAAATTGGGTATTATGACCCCTTTTATTTCTGAGAATGGAGGGGGCGTTTATTTCCCAAAAAGCTGCTATCCGGAGGGACCTGCGGGTGCCGTTTCTGAAGAAAACCTGTGGAAATGGTCTTTGGGTCCTTCATATGGTGTGCTGGTCAAGGTACTTAAAGAAATCAGTGACGAACTGGGATGGGTCATCCGGGGTTTTTCGGAAATGACACCCGAAGAAATCTCAAGCTATACCGGGCTAGATCTGGAGACTTCTCATTTGGCCGCCTTGAGAGAATATGATGAACCGTTCATCATTGTTGAACCGGAAGAAAAGGATGTGATTGTCTTTGAGAAAGCGGCCGAACGAAGGGGGTTCCATATCACGGAGGGTGGACGCTTCTATCACATCCATGGAAAAAAAGATAAAGGTGAGGCTGTTAAGCGTGTCATTTTGTGGTATAAGAGATCGCAACCCCGGCTGATCTCCATGGCCCTTGGAGATAGTCCAACCGATTTCAGCATGTTGGAGCAGGTGGACTACCCGGTTCTGATCCGCTCTACGGGCCATTTCCCCGGCCTAAAGGATCGTATCCCCGGCTTGAAAATTACGGACGAAATGGGTCCGGATGGATGGAATTCGGCGGTCTTAGATATTTCAGGTCAAATAATAAGTGGAGGTATTCCCTGACATGGTAGAGATGGAGGCGAATCCGGAGAAAATCAAAAAGGCGGAACTGGTGGTTAGTATCCCTTCATACAAAGAGGCTGATTCCATCAGCTATCCCACCCAACAGGCGAGTGAAGGACTGGAAAAGTATTTTCCAGATAAGAGCGCGGTTATTATCAACTGCGACAACAATTCGCCCGATAATACGAAACAAGCCTTTCTGGAAACCCCGACCCGGGTCCCCAAGATTTATATCACCACCCCAGAAGGGGTCAAAGGAAAAGGAAACAATTTTAAAAATCTGTTTCAGAAGGTGGTCGATCTGAAAGCAAAGGCTGTTGTTGTCGTCGATGCAGATCTGAAGAGCATTACACCGGAGTGGATAAAACATCTGGGAGAACCCCTTTTCAGCGATTTTTCCTATGTAGCCCCCCTTTATGTGAGGCACAAATATGATGGTACCATAACCAATAGCATCGCCTATCCCATGTCAAGGGCCCTTTACGGGAGGAGGGTTCGTCAACCTATCGGAGGGGATTTCGGTTTTAGCGGTGAATTGGCGAAGGTCTATCTGGAAAATGAAATATGGGATGAAGCGGTAGCTAATTTTGGTATAGATATCTGGATGACGACCATCGCCCTGAATCGAGGGGCGCAAGTCTGCCAAGCCTTTATGGGGAGACCCAAGATTCATAAGCCCAAAGACCCGGCAGCCGCACTTGGCCCCATGTTTCGTGAGGTGGTGGGAACCATGTTTTCACTCACTCATAAATTCCAATCATTCTGGAAAAAAGTAAAATATAGCAAACCCACCGCCATATTCGGCTTCGGACTCGGAGACGTGGAAATGCCCCCCAAAGTGGAAGTGGACTCTCAAAAGCTCATCCAGAGTTTTCATGATGGTTTTGGACCATACAATGATATATGGGAAGAGTCCCTCTCAAAAGATGTCTACCAAAAGCTGCAGGAAATGAAGGGGATGAAGGAGAAGGTATTCACCTTCCCGACCGATCTTTGGGCAAGGATTCTCTACGACATGGCTGTTGCTCACAGGGATGCTCGCCATGATCCGGATGAGTTCATGGACTCTTTGATCCCGCTCTATTTTGGTAGGACGTTCTCATTTGTTAAAAAAACCAAGAGGCTATCCACCCGTCAGGCAGAAGAGGCCATCGAAGAGGATTGTATGACTTTTGAGATGACCAAGCCCTACTTTCTCAAAAGATGGATGAAGAAGTAAAAAAACCACCGTGGCTTTGAGGGAACTCCGTTTAGTGGTGCAGGGGTCGTTGCTCTAAAGAATAAGAAATTCGAATCTCGAAATCCGAAATTTTTACCCTGTTAAATAATATGATACTGAGTGTCTCCATGTTTTCACAAATATTATGTTAGTTTATTAATAATTTAAATATTCAAAGGCCTATTTAATAGGGCGGGCAATATCGAATGACCAAAATCCAAATGAACGAAACGGTACCGTGCGACGTTCGGTTTCGCGAATGGAACTAGGTGCGTTTGTTTCTCACATTGGAACATTAGTGCTTTGAATTTGTTTCGGATTTCGATATTCGGATTTCGAATTTAAACGCCTTGTATAATCGTTTCCGGCATAGCCACTTGACTCTGACCCAGCCCAGGGGGCGGGTTTTCTTCACCTGAGGCTATCTAATAAGAATAATCCTCACATCCATCACATTCGTCTTGGTAGGACCGGTCATGAGCAGCTCATCTGTTTTTTTGAAATAATGATAGGCATCATTGTTGGTCAGGTAATCCCCGGCATTCACCCCCAACTCTTCTCCCTGCATAACGGTCAAAGGATCGACAACGGCTCCGGCCGCGGGTGTGGGTCCGTCATTCCCATCAGTTCCCCCACTCAATAAAACCACCCGTGGGGGAAGGTCCCTCATGGCCATTGCCGCGGCCAGACAAAACTCTTGATTTCTTCCCCCAAGCCCTTTTCCTTTTATGGTCACGGTTGTTTCACCGCCGGAGATGATGCAGGCGGGTGGTGAAACAGGACTGCCCGTGGACAGAATCTCTCTTGCAATGGCCGCATGAACTCCCGCCACGTCCTTTGTTTCACCTTCGATCGAGGAGGAGAGGACAAGGGTTTGATATCCCATTCCTTGCGCTGACTCCTTTGCCGCCTCCAGGGCAAGAACATTGCTTCCAATGATGAAATTATGAACCCGGTCGAATATGGGGTCACCCTCTTTTGGTGTCTCCGGGACCCCATGCTCCACGCCGTTTTTCAAATAGGCCCTGATGGAATCCGGGAGATCTTTTAGTTTATATTTTTCGACGATTGCCATGGCCTCTTCAAAAGTGCTAGGATCCGGAACAAACGGACCGGATGCGATGACATCCATTTTATCACCCACTACATCAGACAACATGAGGTTGACTGTTGTCGACGGAAAAGCGGACCTGGCCATTTGACCTCCTTTGGAGGAGGAGATGTGCTTCCTGATGGCGTTGATTTCGTCAATACTCGCTCCACATTCCAGAAGATTTTTAGTCACAGTCTGCTTTTCCTCAAGACTAATGCAATCCGCCGGTAGCGGCAGCAAAGCGGAACCCCCTCCTGAAATGAGCGAAAATATAAGATCTTTCTCTCCGGTCTTTTCCAGAAGATCAATGATCTTTCTCGTTCCCTCCACCCCACTCTGATCTGGCAGGGGGTGACTTGCTTCTACAATTTCCGTTGTGGAGAGATCATCAGTTAAACCATATTTCACGTTGATCAATCCACCACTAATCTTCTCTCCGAACAAATCTTCTATGGCCCGGGCCATCGGAGCCGTCGCCTTGCCCCCGCC
>JAQYVK010000478.1 GCA_030145585.1 Desulfatiglandales bacterium
ATTATGGCCGCCGGCGGCCGCGATTTCCAGCGCCCGTTTGACATGTTCCTGTCCCATGACCTCGGCGTAATCCAACTCGAATTGGCCGTCTTTTTCAAATATGGCGGAGATGTCTGTGCTTTGCGGCTCTAATTTGGAGAAGCCCCTTAAATAGGAGACGACCTCAGACAGGGTTTGCACCGGCAGCACCTTAATGTCATTGACCACCGACGCCTCACGACCGTTGTCGTAAGGGACCATAATCGCTTTGTAGCCGGCCTCTTTGGCGGCCAGCGCCATTGGCAGAGATCCTCTAACCGCCTTGACGCGTCCATCTAATGAGAGTTCTCCCAAAATAAGGTATTGGGAAATTGTTTTTTGGGGAATGATCCCGGTCGCCGCCAGAATACCCAACGCAATCGGCAGGTCAAAGCCGGTTCCTACCTTTTTGATATCCGCCGGGGCCAAATTGACGGTGATGCGATCGTCAGGAAAGCGATAGCCTGAATTGCTGATGGCAGATTTAACCCGCTCCTTGCTTTCTTTAACCGAAGCCTCCGGCAGCCCGACCGTTGTAAACGTCGGGAGACCCGAGTTGATATCGACTTCCACTTCCACCAGATAGGCGTCTATCCCGAGCACCGCGCTGCTGAGAACTTTGGCAAGCAACTTTTTTCACCCCAGTCTATGAATGACTAATGAATAATGAAAATTGAATATTTATGGAATGCTGCCTGTCGTGAGCTTTTGTGTCGAACGGTCCATTCCAATTGATAGAGCGTAGCGACTCCACCAATCCGAAATCCCTCCGGGGCCGCTTCCAGCCCGTAGGCTTATAGGCCGGGGGCTTACAGGCCGGAGGGTAAGCCCCTATGACCCCTACGGCTTCCGGCTCGCAGAGCGAGCCTACAGCTCGGAGAGGCCGGAGGCCGAAATCAAAAATCCAAAATATACAGCGAGATAAAAGCAGTGGTTAACGGAATTTTTTTGACAGCCTTTATACCGACATGTATTTTAAGCCAATTGCAACAGGCTGTTAGCTTAAAAGACAATGAGAGGAGATTCAGGAGATGGGGTAAAACCTTGATTTGTGATTAAGATCATCATCAAACCATTATTCTATCAACATAACCATCTGATAAAATTAACATTAAAATTTTAAATCCCTGATCAAGGATTGACCCTATTCCACAAAAATTCCGATTTCTAAAAAAATATGTCTCCCTGCCCCGGTATCTAATACAACATTCCCGGCATCAAGCCCCCAACATATTGTGATTCTTTTTTCTTGACACACAAGGTCAATTTATCTATACTCCTTCTCCGAAAAAGCAATGTCTTATCACTTCACTTCATTGTTTTCTTCAGATAAATTTGATTTTACCGCAATGTGGCATTCTCTAGTTCCTTGGCCTCTAACCTCATTAGTTGAGGAAAGGCATATGAATTCAAGGTCAGAATTGAGCCCTCGTTAGGACGAAATGGATGTCCTGGTGGGGGCTTTTTTCTTGGTCGGGAGGATCAGAAATGAAATGCTCAAAGTGCCAGTCTGAGAATGAAAAAGAATACAAATTTTGTCTCAAGTGCGGGGAAAAATTGAAACTTCAATGCCCTCAATGTGGAAAGACATTACCAGTGCTTGCGGAGTTTTGTCATGAGTGTGGGCAGAAATTAGCAGAAGTTGCAGAAACAGAAAAGGCCCTTGCGCAAACTGAAGGTGAACGTAAACATGTCACGGTTCTTTTTTCCGACCTCTCTGGATACACAGCAATGTCAGAAAAACTGGATCCGGAAGAAGTAAAAGAGATCACCAGTGGGGTTTTTGGAGAAATTTCACAGGTAATAAACAAATACGAGGGGTTTGTTGAGAAATTTGTGGGCGATGCGGTAATGGCCATTTTTGGTGTCCCGATGGCCCATGAGGATGACCCGGTAAGGGCCATCAGAGCTGCAAGGGAAATACATGAGCTTGTTGAAGGCCTTAGCTCTGAGATAGAAAAGAAGATTGGACAACCCATCTCGATGCACACTGGCATCAATACCGGCCTTGTAGTCACAGGTGAAGTGGATACGAAAAAAGGCACCCATGGCGTATCAGGAGATACGATCAATCTGGCCTCCCGGATATGCAGTTTGGCTAAAGCGCGTGAAATCCTGGTCGGCCCGGACACCTATCGACAAGCAGAGGGGCATTTTTCATTCGAAAGTTTAGGACCGACAACTGTGAAGGGTAAATCAGAACCGGTCAAAATTCACAAGGTGTTGTCTCGAAAGAAAAAACCGACCACAATACACCGCCTCTCCGGCCTGAGAGCCGATCTCGTTGGCAGGAGGGCAGAAATCACCGAACTCAGGGAGGCTGTCGAAAACCTCAGAAAGAGAAAAGGTAGGATTTTCTCAATCATTGGAGATGCCGGTACTGGAAAGAGCAGACTAGTGGAAGAGTTCAAGGCTGCCTGTGATCTTCAAGAGATTCAGTGGGTAGAAGGACATGCTTATGCCTATGCTCAGAATATTCCCTACTTCCCAATGATTGATTTGCTGAACAGGGCTTTTCAAATTGAAGAAGGCAATTCTCCGGAAAAAGTAAGGCAAAAAGTCGAATCAGGGGTAGAGAACCTGGTTGGTAAGAAAGATGATGTTATCCCTTATTTAGGGTCTCTCTACTCTCTGAACTACCCGGAAATAGAAGAAGTGAGTCCTGAGTTCTGGAAATCCCATCTTTGGGATGCGGGCAAGATGATACTTTCAGCCTTAGCCAAGAGAGCACCAACCATTATCTTACTGGAGGACCTTCATTGGGCCGATCCCTCTTTTGTAGAATTCCTTCGGCATACCTTGTTGGAGATCCGAGAGCCTGCAATTGTTCTCTGTGTTTACAGGCCTACTTTCAGCCTGTTTACGACGCATCAGTTAAAAAGCATCGCTAAGGTTTACCAGGAACTTCGACTTCAGGATCTGTCGCCCTCGGAAGCCCAGGACATGATGGAGTCCTTACTCGATACAGAGAACATTCCTTCTGATCTGCGGCGGATTGTTCAGGATAAGGCAGAAGGGAATCCTTTCTATCTGGAAGAGCTGGTCAACTCATTGGTCGAGACGCAGACCCTGATCCGGGATAATGGCAGTTGGAAAGTAACGAAAACTATCACTGAAACAGACGTATCTTCAACGATCCATGGGGTTATTTCAGGTAGGCTCGATCGGTTAGAGAAGGAGACAAAGCGTATTCTTCAGGAAGCTTCGGTGATCGGCAGAGCTTTTCTTTACGACATTCTCAAGAGGATAACAGAGCTTGAGCTGGATATCGACGGATTTCTAAGGGGTCTCGAACAGCTCGATCTAATTAGAACCAGATCTCTTCAACCAGATCTCGAGTATGTGTTCAAGCACGCGCTCACTCAGGAGGTAGTTTACAAGGGCCTTCTTAAAAAAGAACGCAAGATTATCCATGAGCGAATTGCTCTTGTGATAGAGCATTTGTTTCATGAGAGGATTTCGGAGTTCTATGAGACCCTGGCCTTCCATTTCAAACGGGGTCAGTCTATCCATAAGGCTGTCGACTATCTCGTGAAGTCGGGGGAGAAGAGCCTTGGAATGTATGCAGTGGAAGAATCGCATCAATACTACAAAGAGGCTTTTGATCTCTTGTCTAATAACCCTGGCAAGACGAAAGAGGAAGAGGGGTGCCTCATCGAGCTCCTTATGAAGTGGGCATTAGTCTTTTATTACCGTGGAGATTTCAAGGGGTTGGTCGATATGCTCAAAGCTCATGAGAATTTAGCCGAATCTCTAGATGACAAGGCAATGCTCGGGATGTTCTATGCGTGGCTCGGTTTTTCTCTTGATATGAACGGTAGGGTAAAGGATTCGTATCAATGCCTTCGCAAGGCTCTTAAGATAGGTGAAGAGATCGAGAACCAGCAGGTCATCGGCTATGCCTGCACTTGGCTCACCTGGACATGTGCGGACTTTGGCCTTTTGGACGAAGCCATTATCTATGGAGAAAGGGCTCAGGAGATATCCAGGTTTCTTGAGTCAGATAACTATCTCTATTTCAAATCTCTTGGCGGACTGGGATATACTTACTTTCGCATGGGAGAAAGTAAAAATCTCCTTAACATAGGGAAAGAACTTCTGGAGTTCGGCCAGCGACATTCTAATATTCGAAGTATGGTCATGGGCCATGGGTGGATAAGCGGTAGCTACGTTTCAAACGGCGATTTCTCTTCAGGCCTTGAATACGGCAAGAAGACATTTCATATTGCAGCAGATCCCTTCTATTCTCAGAATGGTTTGTTTGTCATCGGGTTGATGTATCTCTCCAACAACCAGATACAAGAAGCCGAAAAAGCTCTCAAGAAAGTTGCGACCTTTAGCCAAGAGTTTGGAGATGAAATACTCGGAGCACCGGCTCGCGTATTTCTTGGTGTTGTTTCGATTGCTAAAGGAAATATGGGCTTGGGTTTAAAACTTCTGGAAGAGGGACAACAAGTGTTGCTCGAAAATGGGATGCAATACTGGTATGCTCAATCAGAGTACATCCTGGGGAAGGTGTATTTGCAGATCGTTCAGCGGGAAGGAGAGCTAAATCTATCGACCGTGATTAAGAATATAGGCTTTCTCATAAAAAACGTCCCAGTTGCAAACAAAAAGGCAAAAGGCCACTTCAACAAAGCTATTGAATTAGCGAAAGAAATGGGGGCGAAAGGGATTTTGGGGCAAGCCTGTTTAGATTTGGGACTTCTTCACAAGGCAAAAAAGAGAACCGAATTGGCCCAAAAATCTATCTCCGAAGCCATTCAAATATTTGAAGAAATCGGGGCTGAAATATACCTGAAAGAGGCAAAAGAGGCCTTAGTTTCTTTGGGATAAAGCAATACGAAATTTTTGTATCTCTTCTCCATATATAGTATGTCTTACACTTATCCCGAAACGATAGACTTCTGCTATGAAACTTGACTATAAAAAAGCCGAAAAACTTTACATTTGTGTAAAAAACCTTGATAAAAAATGAATCCATTTAAGTGATTTCCTTCAATAATTGGGCTCAATCCTTTCGGAGGATAAAATGAAATGCCCAAAATGTAAGTTTGAGAATCCAGAAGGAATGCAATTTTGCGGCAAATGTGGAGCAAAATCAGAGCTTATTTGTCCAAAATGCAATTTTCCCAATCCATCCGATTTTATCGGGATACGGCCCATCGATTTGCCCCCGTCTCCATTGCGGCGGATGCCCATACCGTCCGGGAGCCAAAAAAACTATTTACAAACGCGCTTTTGGACAAGAGCTATGCCTTGGATACAAACAAACAGGCCTGAACCGTTTCCTACTCCCAAAAAGATGAGACCATAATTAAAGACGTATTGAATTCGTTAAAAAAGAAATTTCCCGCGGTAATAAAGAACGCGTGATACCGCGTTTGATCTGGTCTTGTTCACGCTTTCGCTTCACCATCAGGACAGACGCAAAGCCTTGGAAGAAGCACACCGGGTCTTGAGGGAAGACGGTCGCGTGGTCATCGTTGAACAGGCGGTGGACGGAGAGGCATAGCAATTTTTAAATATTTATCATGATGAAACCCGGTCCCTTGAAAATGCGCTGAAGGCCGTCGTGACCGGTGATTTTGAACTGGATCGGCAAAAGAGGTTATTATTTATGAGTCAAAGAGCCTGTCCTCGTCTCCGATCGTGGAATGCTAAAACAAGCAAAACATTTGACGCCCTGGACTGGCCTGCCCTGATAAATAGGGTTCCCTTCAGGGAAATTTAACAGGGTGAGCCCAGCTGGTAACCCACATTCCCACTAAAGGCGAATCCGCCGGAGGCGGAGTTCGCTATGGAGTTTATCCGCCTCCGGTGGAGCTTCTACTCAAATAAGTTGGGTGGCTTACGAAAAAAAGACGGCACCGATGATCAAGTTCCGGCGCTCATCGAATCTGAGGTTTCGCCCAAAGAGTTCCGCAGAAATTGGGCGCGTTTAATTCAAAAAATTTATAAAAACAGTGTTACAGTGGTTCCGACATTCGGGGAGCTATCGATTTGTATTCGGCCGCCATGGGCTTCTATGATCGTTTTACACAGGCTTAAACCCAAACCATCGCCGCCAGTGTCCTGGGTGCGGGATTTATCCACCCGGTAAAAGGGCTCGAAAATAAACGGCAGCTCATCCGGCGGAATTCCGATTCCGTTATCGGCGATTTGCACCACAATATTTGGCGGTCGGCTTTTGACGCTGATACGCACCGGATCACTGTCCGGGTTGGAAAATTTGACGGCATTGGTCAGTACGTTTTTGAAAACGGTTTTGATTTGCTCCGGATCTACCTTAATTGCGGTACCGGTGGGTATGTCGGCGGCCTGAACTCCGGGAGATTGGTTTTCAAATTCAGATAGTACGTCTTTCAAAAGATCAGTCAGTAATACGCGCTCCACTTTCAGCTTACCATGCAGGTGATGCATCCGGGCGGTTTCCAG